>JBIIFQ010000064.1:0-6091 GCA_044237235.1 Rickettsiales bacterium | reverse complement strand
AAGTTGAAATGAAAAAATTCCAAAAAAGACGATTTCTTGATTTTAACTTTAATCCACAAATTTATAAATTTTTTAAACAAAAATCGGTGATTTTTTAAGATAATTTTTGTAATTTTTTGATGGTTTTCTTAGAAAAATTTAAAAATATTTTTTAGTTCAAAAACAAAATCAAGAAATCGCCATCTTTGGATTTTTTTTGTTATAATTTTTATAATAATCTCAAGCCCTTTGATCCTGTAAGTTTTTTGACCCCCCACGGCTAAAAGTTTTAACTACCGTTAAAACATTTTAGCCCGCTCCCCCTCAAGGGGGGAGCTACAGTCCGTATGCGTTGCGAGTATTTTTGTAAATTGTAGGGGTGTAAGCTTCGCAAGCTGGGAGCGGGGAGAGGGAATAAGAAATATATTATTGAATTTTCAAATTTTTAAGCATATCGGCGGTGATTTTTGCTAAATCATATTCGACCTTCCAGCCCCATTGTTTTCGAGCTTCGCTATCGTCAATCGATTGAGGCCAAGAATCTGCAATTTTTTGACGAAAATCGGGTTCGTAGGAAATTTTGAAATCAGGAATATGTTTTTTAATTTCATCGGCAAGTTGCTGGCACGAAAAACTCACTCCGGCAAAGTTAAAATTCGAATGATTTTTTAATTTATTAAAATCGGTTTCCGCCAATTGAATCGTGCCTCGAATGGCGTCATTCATATACATCATCGGCAAAGTTGTATCGGCTTTTAAAAAACATTTATAATTTTTATTTTTCAAAGCTTCGTAAAAAATTTCAACGGCGTAATCTGTGGTTCCGCCCCCCGGTGGCGTTTTGTAACTAATTAATCCCGGATAACGTAGACCGCGAATATCAATATTATATTTTTGCACATAATAATCGCAAAGCAACTCACCGCTAGCTTTGGAAAGTCCATACATAGTTTTTGGCAAAATCACGGTTTGTTGCGGAGTGTTGTTGCGGGGAGTTTCGGGACCAAAAACTGCAATCGAACTTGGGCAAATAATTTGTTTGATTTTCAACTCACGCGCAACTTCTAAAACATTGTAAAGACCGATAATATTGACATCGAAACATAATTGCGGATTTTTTTCGCCCGTCGCCGATAAAATCGCCGCCAAATGATAAATCGTGGTAATTTCGTGCTTTTTTATAACCGTTGCCAATGCTTGTTTATCTAGGATGTTAAGCGTTTCATAAGGTTGAAATTCATCTTTAATATTTGCAGAATGAAGATCGGAAGTGATAACGTTTTTTTCGCCATAAATCTTTTTCAATGCCGTTGACAGTTCGGAGCCAATTTGACCGAGCGCTCCCGTAACCAATATTTTCATAATTTATTCAATAAAAAAAGTTAAGCATTTTAAATATTCATTTTCCTTCAAAGCGGGGTGAACTGGGTGATCAAAGCCTGCCCCGTAGGTGCGAATCAATTTGCCATTTTTATGCGATTTATATAAAGCATGTTGCACCGCCAAAACTAAATCTGACGTCGAGACGTGATGCGAGCAAGAAGTAATAACTAAATAGCCATTTTTTTTGAGCAAAGGACAAGCAAGTTTGACGAGTTTTTCGTAACCGCGCAAACCCGAAAAAAGATCTTTTTTATTTTTAACAAAAGCTGGCGGATCGAGCAAAATAACGTCAAAACTCTTTTTTTGAAATTCAGCATCTTCGAGTAAATCGAAGATTTTTTTATTATAAAAACTCGTTTGGCAAGCGGGATTAAATTTCTCAACGATTTTTTGGCAATTTTCGCGAGTTAAATCAAGCGCTTCTTTCGAGCTATCGGCAAAAATTACACTTCGAGCTTGGGCTTTTACAGCATTGATTCCGAAGCCTCCGACATAGCAAAAGCCGTCAAAAACATCGCAATCTTTAACTAAAGACGCCACGAAATTTCTGTTGATAACTTGATCAAAAAACCAACCAGTTTTTTGCCCATTTTTTAAATCAATTTTAAATTCTAAATCATTTTCGATTACCGTGATTTTTTCAGGAATTTCAACAGCGTCAACACTTTCAAAATCAACGCTTAATTCCAATTTTTCTAAGGCACGAAGTTCGGAATTATTTTTGAAAATAATTTGACAATTTTGGAAAATTTCTTTCAAAGCTAAAATTAAAAATGGCTTTAAATTTTCCATGCCCGCAGTAGAAATTTGACAAACAAAAATATTGTCGAAGCGATCAATGATAAGTCCCGGAAGGCGATCGCCTTCAGAATTTACCAAGCGATAAAAGGGTTTATCAAAAAATTTTTCACGCAAAATTTTAGCTTGATTAATTTTTTTAACAAAAAAACTTTCATCAATTTTTTCAACCGAGTTATAACTTAAAATACGGCATGAAATCAAGCTGTGCGGGTTAAAATAAGCCAAAGCGAAATGTGGTTGTTTATAAATTTCGACTTCAATTAAAGAACCTTTTTCAAGATTTTTAAGTGAAGAAAAATTTTCAATTTCATTGGAGAATATCCACGGATTGCCTTCAATCAAACGCTTTTCGTGATGGGCTTTGACTATAACTTTTGCGATATTTTTCATTATTGTTTTTTTAATTATTAAGAATTACCGCCGAGCTTTAAAAGATGTGAATTTTTTCTTTGTAAAAAATCTTCGAAGACATTATCGTAATCGTCTGGAATTACTTTGTCAAAGGATTCACGTTCGATTAATTTTTGGATATATTTGTCGGTGCGACTGCCTTCTTCAAAAATTTCAACTGCGTAATTAGCGCGGATAACCATTGCCGGAGTAAAGGCGGTGGCGAAGCAAACATCGATTAAAGAAAAATGTCCACCACCAAAAAATGGTTCGGCGGTTAAATATTTTTCTAAATTTTTAATTTTTTTGCGCGCCTCATCGAGTTTTTCATCGAGAGATTTTTGATCTGTGGCAAAAGCGATGCCAAAAATTGAAGAAATTAAGCCGTTAGAAAATTCCATCCAACCGCGATGCCAACCCCTAGTATAAACATCTTTCGAATGTAATTGAATATCGGGAAATGCTTCTTCTAAATATTCGCAAATGGCGATTGATTCAAATAGCGGACGACCATTGCCATAGATGATTGGGGCTTTGCCGAGCGGTGAATCTTGAATAAACCAATCGGGTTTATTCGCTAAATCAACATCAACTTTTTCGTAAGAAATTTTCTTTTCAATCAAACACATTTCAACGCGATGACCAAAAGGCGAGAGTTTCGAGGTTACTAATTTAATGGCGCTCATAATTTTATAATTTTAATTAATAAATTGGGAATTTTTTACACAAAATTTCGACTTGCGATTTAATTTCTTGTTCGATGATTTGATTATTTTCAGAACCGTTTTTAGCCAATCCCGACAGTACTTGGGCAATCATTTTGCCAATTAATTTAAACTCTTGTTGCTTAAAGCCTCGAGTTGTTCCAGCTGGCGTTCCGAAACGCAATCCCGAAGTAACGAAAGGACTTCTCGGATCATTGGGAATAGCGTTTTTATTGCAAGTCAAACCCGCTCTTTCGAGAGAATGTTCAGCTTCTTTTCCGGTAATATTTCCAAGTGGAGTTAAATCTGCCACCATCAAATGACAATCAGTGCCACCCGTGGTAATTTTCAAACCGCCTTCGATTAAAGTTTGGGCTAAAATTTTGGCGTTGTCAACAATTTGCTTAGCATAAATTTTAAATTCAGGTTGCAGTGCTTCAGCAAAAGCCACCGCTTTGCCGGCGATAACATGCATCAATGGTCCGCCTTGCAATCCAGGGAAAACTGCCGAGTTAATTTTTTTGGCAAGCTCTTCATTATTGGTTAAAATTACTCCGCCACGAGGACCGCGTAAAGTTTTGTGAGTGGTTGAGGTTACAACATCAGCGATGCCGATTGGTGACGGATAAACGCCAGCGCAAACCAAGCCGGCAATGTGCGCCATGTCGACCATTAAAATCGCTCCAACTTCGTCGGCAATTTTACGAAAGCGCGCCCAATCAACAATGCGTGGATAAGAAGAAATGCCCGCTACAATTATTTTTGGTTTATGTTCTCTGGCAAGTTGCTCAGCTTGATCATAATCGATTAAGCCATCATCCAGACGAATGCCATATTGCACTGATTTTAACCACATACCCGAAATGGTGCGTTGCGCTCCGTGAGTTAGGTGTCCGCCCGCTGCCAAAGACATGCCCATGATGGTGTCGTTGGGTTGAAGAAGCGCGAGGTAAACCGCCAAATTGGCGCTAGCGCCCGAATGCGGTTGAACATTGGCAAACTTGGCTCCAAACAATTCGCATAAACGTGAAATTGCCAAACTTTCGATCTCATCGGCAAATTCACATCCACCGTAATAACGTTTGGAAGGATAGCCTTCGGCATATTTATTAGTAAAGACAGAGCCTTGTGCTTCTAAGACTGCTCGGCTTACGATATTTTCAGAAGCTATAAGTTCGATTTGATTTGATTGACGCTTTAATTCATTTTGAATTGCAGAAAAAATTGCATTGTCTGTTTTATCAAGACTCGATTGAAAGAAACTCATAATTGAAAGATTTTGGTTAAAATTTATTTTATCTTTTTAAGTATTTTAAAAAAATTAGCAACAAAACATTTTTAAAATTTTACATTTTTTTAAAATAATTTTTTATAATTTTTCTTGCACATCAAATTTTTTTTAAGACAATTATAATCTTAATAAATCAAATCAAATTTTAATAATGGCTGAAATTAAAAATAATCAAGAAATTTTGAAAATAGAGCTTTCAAACCTAGAAGCTGAACAATCTTTGCTGGGAACAATTATTTTAAATAACGAATATTTATCCCGAGTTCTTGAATTTCTTTTGCCCGAACATTTTTACGAACCCGCTCATCAAAAAATTTATGCGCAAATCATTCACAATGTTGAAAAAATTAGCATCGTTGCCAATCAAATTACTTTAAAACAATTTTTTGAAAATGATGAAAATATCAAAGCGATTGGCGGAGCAAAATATCTTTCAACCTTACTCGCCACTGCTTCGGGAATTTTTGATATCGCCGATTACGGTCGCATAATTTATGATTTAGCCTTAAAAAGAAAATTAGTGATGATCGGCGAAGATGTAGTTAATCGCGTTTACAAAACTGAAAATAATTTATCGGCTCAAGACCAAATAGAGCAAGCCGAAGCCAATTTATTCGACCTCGCCGAAAAAGGTGGCAATGGCAAAAGTGATTTTCGCAATATTTCATTTTCGATTAAAGAAACTCTCGACAAAACTTTGCTCGCTCGCAAGCGCGATAGCCATATTAGTGGCGTCTCAACCGGCTTCACCGACCTTGATAGAATATTAAGCGGTTTACAACAATCCGATTTATTTATTTTGGCAGGACGTCCGTCAATGGGTAAAACCGCCATCGCCATTAACATTGCGGTTAATGCGTGTAAATTTTTAAATCCGAATTTAGATGATAAAAAAAACCTCAAAGCCGTCGGATTTTTCTCGCTCGAAATGTCTTCCGATCAGTTGGCTTCAAGGATTTTATCGATGGAATGTAGTATCAACGCCACCAAATTTCGCACCGGTCAATTAAGCGAAAATGAATGGGAGGTTGTCGCCACTCGCTCCGCCGAAATTGCCAAAATGCCTTTTTTCATCGACGATACGCCGGCACTTTCGATTTCAGCAATTCGCACTAGAGCGCGCAGAATGCTTCGTAAAAATAATTTAGGATTATTAGTCATAGATTATTTGCAATTAATTCGTGGCAGTTCGAGTCGATCCGCCGAAAATCGCGTTCAAGAAGTTTCGGAAATTACCCAAGGTTTGAAAGCGATCGCCAAAGAACTCAACATCCCCGTAATCGCTCTGTCGCAATTATCGCGGGCAGTTGAGCAAAGGGAAGATAAGCGTCCGCAACTTTCTGATTTGCGCGAATCGGGTTCGATCGAACAAGATGCTGATGTTGTGGCTTTTATTTATCGCGATAGTTATTACAAAGAGCGGATGCGCCCACCTGAAAATGAAGTTGATAAATTTCAAAAATGGAAAAATGAAATGCAACAAGTGGCACATAAAGCTGAATTTATTATCGCTAAACAAAGAAATGGCCCCGTCGGCAGTGTC
>JBIIFQ010000063.1:0-6179 GCA_044237235.1 Rickettsiales bacterium | reverse complement strand
AGTTTTTTAGCGGTTCTTGAGTGGAGATGGCTAAAAACTGGAGATAAAAATTATCAAGAACTTTACAAATTTTGGATAAAGATTTTTGCCGTTGCTTTTGGAATGGGCGTGGTTTCTGGTGTGGTAATGTCATACGAGTTTGGCACTAACTGGTCGGTTTTTTCAGATCGCATTTCTAATGTTTTAGGACCGCTTTTAGGATTTGAAGTTTTAACCGCATTTTTTTTGGAAGCTTCATTTCTTGGAATTATGCTTTTTGGCTGGGGCAAAGTTAGTAAAAAAATGCATTTTGTTTCAACTTGCATTGTGGCGATTGGAACTTTAATTTCTGCATTTTGGATTTTGTCAGCTAATAGCTGGATGCATACCCCGCAAGGTTTTGTAATCGGTGAAGATGGTCGCCTAAATCCAACCAATTGGCTTGAAATTATATTTAATCCCTCATTTCCATATCGCTATTTCCACATGATAACGGCAGCTTATCTTTCAACTGCCTTCGTGGTTGGTGGAGTTGGAGCATTTTATTTATGGAAAAAACTTCACTTAATTCATGCAAAAATCATGTTAAAAATGGCGGTTCTGCTGGTTGTTTTATTGGCGCCTTTACAAATTTTTATTGGTGATCTGCACGGTCTTAACACTTTAAAATATCAGCCAGCAAAAATTGCTGCCATGGAAGGTTTGTGGGAAACGACAAAAGGCGCTGATCTTTTATTATTCGCAATTCCTGATGCAAAAAAAGAACAAAATTCTTACGAAGTTAAAATTCCGCATCTTGCCAGTATAATTTTAACTCACGACAAAAACGGAGAAATTAAGGGTTTGAAAGACTTTAATAAAGAAGATCGCCCGCCAATAGCAGTAGTTTTCTGGTCTTTTAGAATTATGGTTGGAATTGGCTTTTTGATGCTGGCAATTGGCACATTTAGCACAATTCAATATTTTCGTGGCAAACTTTTTGATAGTAAGTTCTTAAAAATTTGGTGGATGTTAATGATGCCATCTGGCTTCATAGCTCTCTTAGCTGGTTGGTTTGTAACCGAAGTTGGTCGCCAACCTTTCACAGCTTATGGAATTATTCGCACCATCCACTCAGTTTCCCCGGCAATTACCGGCCCTCAAGTTGCGCTGTCTTTGCTGGCTTTTGTCATCATGTATGTTTTTGTTTTTGGCTCTGGAAGTTATTACATCTTGAAGCTTATTAAAAAAGGAGTTCCCACAGTATCAAAGGATGAAGAGCAATATTATCAACACAGCAAAGAAGCTTTGATTAGCAAAATAAAAGGAGACAAAAATGTTTAATTTTTCTTCAATAATTGATCTGCCACTTATTTTTGGAATCATCATCGCCACAGCAGTTTTTCTTTATGTTTTTCTTGATGGATTTGATCTTGGCATAGGAATTATTTTCCCATTCGCGCCCTCAGATAAATGTCGCGATCGCATGATGAACTCAATTGCGCCCTTTTGGGATGGCAATGAAACTTGGTTGGTGATGGGTGGGGGCGGATTATTCGCGGCATTTCCATTGGCTTATGCAATATTGATGCCTGCCTTTTACATTCCAATTATTGGCATGTTGCTTGGTTTGATCATGCGAGGAGTTGCTTTTGAATTTCGCTTTAAAGCCAGTGAAAAAACCAAGCGTTTTTGGGATTATATTTTTCATTTCGGATCTCTTGCCGCCACTTTTTTTCAAGGCTCAATTCTTGGTGCATTTGTGCAAGGCGTTGAGGTTGATGGCAGAAATTTTTCAGGCTCACCTTTCGATTGGGCAACCAGTTTTAGCATCATGACCGGAATTGCTTTGATATTTGGTTATGCCTTGCTTGGTTCGACTTGGTTAATTATGAAAACTGAGGATATCACTCAAAGTTGGTCGCGCAAAGTCGCTTCTTACGCGTTGTTTTTTGTAGCGATATTTATGATTTTGGTGAGTGCGATAATGCCGTTTTTAAATGAAAGAGTTAAAGAATTTTGGTTTAGCGAGCCCAATATTTATTACCTATCTCCGCTACCTTTGATTACGAGCTTTCTTTTTTTTGTGTTGTGGCGTGATTTGAGAAATAACAAAAGGGAATATCGACCATTTTTGATTAGTATTGGCCTTTTTTTGATGGGCTATGTCGGAATGGCAATCAGCGTTTATCCTTGGATCATTCCTTTTCAATATGACATTTGGCAGTCCGCCGCTTCGCCGGAGGGTTTGTCATTAATGCTAGTTGGAATTTTACCATTACTACCAATTATTTTGGGATATACCGGTTATTGTTATTATGTTTTTCGAGGCAAATCAAGTGATAAACATTCTTACTAAAAAAATAAAATCTTACCTGAATGCTCACAAAAATCTTAAAGAGTGGTCATGGTTTATTTTGCTGTGGGCTGTAGGAATTATCTCTGTTTTCGTTCTTACTTATCCAATAAAGCTGATGATTAAATTCCTGTAGGCCTTTGACACCTCCATCAAAAATTATGTCTGAAACTAAATTTAGGCATAATTAAAAAAACGGGGTGATGGAAACCTATTTCAAGCTTACAATCATATAGCTTAGCAACAAAATCTTATATTTTTTTTATTAGAAATGGTATTACTGAATGGTGCTATCAAGTGGAATCGAACCACCGACCTCTTCATTACCAATGAAGTGCTCTACCCCTGAGCTATGATAGCCTGAGTGAAATTTCGCCTCATAATTTTTCAATTACGAGGCAGAAATTAATTAAGATTTTTTAGCTTTGATTTCATCAGCAACATGTGATGGAACAGGTTCGTAAGAATCAAATTCCATGCTGTAGCTAGCACGACCTTGAGATAAAGATCTTAAGCCGTTAACATAGCCAAACATTGAAGCCAAAGGAACTTTGGCGGTGATAACTTGAGCCACATCGCGACCTTCAACATTTTGAATTTGTCCACGACGTGAGTTGATATCGCCGATTACATCTCCCATATAATCTTCAGGAGTAACGACTTCAACTTTCATGATTGGTTCAAGAATAATTGGGCCAGCTTTTTCCATAGCTTCGCGGAATGAAGAACGAGCCGCAATTTCGAAAGCTAAAACACTTGAATCGACATCGTGATAAGCGCCGTCAATTAAGCGAGCTTTCAAACGCACCACTGGGTAACCAGCTAAAACACCAGTTTCTTTAGCCAAGGTGAGTCCTTTTTCAACACCAGGGATATATTCTTTAGGAACGCGACCACCAACAATTTCACTTTCGAAAATGAAATTTTCTTTTGAATCTGCCGGCAATGGTTCGTAAATAATTTTAACTTTAGCGAATTGACCCGCACCACCCGATTGTTTTTTATGAGTATAATCGGATTCGTATTTTTTAGTGATGGCTTCACGATAAGCAACTTTTGGTTGACCGATGTTAGCTTCAACTTTAAATTCGCGTTTCATGCGATCAATAATAATTTCAAGGTGAAGTTCACCCATTCCTCGCAAAATAGTTTGTCCAGATTCTTTGTCAGATTCAATGCGAAGCGAAGGATCTTCCGAAGCTAAACGTGATAACGCCATGCCCATTTTTTCTTGATCCGCGGTTGATTTTGGTTCAACCGAAACTTCAATTACCGGTTCAGGGAATATCATTCTTTCGAGAACGATGTCATTATCTGATTCAACTAGAGTATCGCCCGTGGTTGTTCCTTTCAAACCTGCCAAAGCAACGATATCACCAGCGTGAGCTTCTTTAATATCTTCACGATTATTAGCATGCATTAAAAGAATACGACCGACTCTTTCTTTGGAATGATTTTTGGTGGTATTGATTGCGCCAGATCCGCCAATCAAAGTGCCCGAATAAATTCTGACGAAAGTTAGAGAGCCAACGAATGGATCGGTCATGATTTTGAACGCCAAGCCAGCGAATTTTTTATTATCGCAATTAATGGTAATTGGCTGTTCGGTTTTTAAATCAATTGCCGAAATTTCTTTAATATCTTTTGGACTTGGTAAATAATCTACAACTGCGTCAAGTAAAGTTTGAACACCTTTATTTTTGAAAGCGGTTCCATTAATTACGGGCACAAAAGCACCTGAAATTGTGGCTTTACGAATACATTTTTTGAGATTTTCTTCGGAAATTTCTTCGCCAGCAAGATATTGCTCCATCAAATCATCATCTTGTTCAATCGCGGCTTCAACTAGTTGTTCGCGATATTCTTTAGCTTTAGCAAGTAAATCGGCAGGAATTTCTTCATAAACATAATCTGCGCCCATAGTTTCATCTTTCCAAACTACCGCTTTCATTTTAACTAAATCAATTAATCCTCCATAATTTTCAGCTTCGCTAATTGGCAATTGAATTGGAATTGGACGTGCACCAAGTCGTGATTTCATCATGTCAACGCAACGATAAAAATTGGCACCGATGCGATCCATTTTATTAACGAAACAAATTCTCGGAACTTTGTATTTGTTAGCTTGGCGCCAAACGGTTTCGGATTGAGGTTCAACACCCGCAACCGAGTCAAAAACCGCAACTGCACCGTCGAGAACGCGAAGAGAACGCTCTACTTCGATTGTAAAATCAACGTGACCTGGTGTGTCAATGATGTTAACGCGATGACCTTTCCAAAAACATGTTGTGGCAGCCGAGGTGATGGTAATTCCGCGTTCCTGCTCTTGCTCCATCCAATCCATAGTGGCGGCGCCATCATGAACTTCACCAATTTTGTGAGATTTTCCAGTGTAAAAAAGAATACGTTCTGTAGTGGTAGTTTTTCCTGCATCAATGTGAGCCATGATGCCAATATTACGATATTTTTCAATTTCAATTTGTCGTGCCATAAAGCAAAGTTAATTAATGTTAATGTTTTGTTGAGATTTTATAAAGGATTTATAAAAATTTGTAATTTAAAAATATTATTCTTAACTTTTAATTATTGATTTTGAGTTAGTAATCATACAGAAAAATCATAAAAAGTTGCCAACATGATAAATTTTTTTTTCTAATTCACAACAATTTTCTTAAGGTTTCTAAAAATACTTATAAGAGGTTTGTAAATTAAAAATTTTTTTTGCAAACCGTCAATTAATGTTGAGTCGCCAAAACTCGATATCGTATGAAGCCCTATTATATTTTGTTCAGAATCTGGCGCTGATATTTCACAATAAATTTCTTCCCCAAAATCATTTTCATTTAAAATATTAATTTTATTTACAGTAATTTTTTCACCATAAAATTTTTGGCAATTTTGTGCTGGGCGATAAATTTTATTATCAATAATAAAAGGCGTTCCACCGCTTCGAGACGAAGCTTTGCAAGATTTGATTGGATTTTTTGGATGTTGTGTAAAGTCACCAAAAAGTGAATCAGAGTAAGCTAAATATAAATTTTCTTCAGACCTTTCTTTTTTGGAATAAAATAACCAATATTTGTTGTTAAGCTTGATAATCGTGGGGTCAATTATCTCTTGATTAGAAAAAATTTCTCGAATTTTTTGCAAAGATAAATTAGATTTATCAATTTTATATAAATCTAATTTTTTTGATTTATAAGCTTCGCAAATTACAAAAATTTCATCATTTTCAATGAAAATAAAAGGATAAGATAAGTGTTTTTTGTTATCTAAAATAATTTTTTTATTGATTAATTTATCGTTGGAAATTTCGGCAATAGCGATGCGACCTCTTTTAAGAATTTGCGAATATTCTTCGAAAATAATATGTTTTTTATCTTTGATTTTAAAGCCGAATGGATCGGCGTAAAAAGAGGTTTTTGAATGATTTTTAAACCAAATTATGGGCGATTTGTTTTTATGGAAATCTTCAATTTTACAATTTGCTAACCCAATCGACCATTCTTCAAAATAAAATAGTTTTTTAAGGGCTTTTTTCATTATATTTCGCGGGGAAAACTTAGAATTAAAGTTGGGTTTTTTAGTGGTGTATTAAAAAATTACCATCTGTAGTGAGCAAAGGCTTTGTTGGCTTCGGCCATTTTAAAGACCTCTTCTTTTTTCTTAGCAGCCCAACCTTTATTTTCTAAAGATTCCAAAATAACAATTATAACTTTATTTGAAAGTTTTTTACCCTTGATATTTTCAATGGCGATTTTCAACCATTTTAAAGCTAGAGCCGAACCTCGACGAGCAGAAACTTCAACAGGAATTTGATAAGTTGCTCCACCAATTCTACGAGATCTAACTTCGATTTTTGGCG
>JBIIFQ010000062.1:0-6185 GCA_044237235.1 Rickettsiales bacterium | reverse complement strand
TAAAACTTTTTATATTAATTATATTTCGAGTCAAGTTTTTTTATAAAATTCTTGTTACAAAATCTTCAAATAAATTATTTTAAATCTTATGTCAAAAGTTATTGGAATCGACTTGGGCACCACGAATTCGTGCGTCGCAATCATGGAAGGAAAAACTAGTATAAAAGTAATCGAAAATGCGGAGGGTGCTAGAACTACTCCATCAATAGTTGGATTTCTGGCGAATGGTGAAAAAGTTGTCGGATCGCCAGCAAAAAGACAAGCAGTTACTAATCCACAAAATACCATTTTTGGTATTAAGCGTTTGATCGGCAGAAGATATGATGATCCATTAACAGAAAAAGATAAAGGCCTAGTTCCTTACAAAATAGTAGCTTCAGCCAATGGCGATGCTTGGGTTGATGTTAAAAATGAAAAATATTCTCCAAGTCAAATTTCAGCTTACACTTTAATGAAAATGAAAGAAACGGCAGAAAGTTATTTGGGTGAAAAAGTTGACAAAGCAGTGATAACCGTGCCCGCATATTTTAATGATTCGCAACGTCAAGCAACCAAAGATGCCGGGAAAATTGCCGGACTTGAAGTGTTAAGAATAATTAACGAACCAACCGCGGCAGCTTTAGCTTATGGCTTCGACAAAAAAAATAATGGACAAACAATTGTGGTTTATGATTTGGGGGGTGGAACTTTTGACGTTTCAGTTCTTGAAATCGGCGACGGAGTTTTTGAAGTGAAATCAACTAATGGCGACACTTTTTTAGGTGGCGAAGATTTTGATATGAGAATTTTAAAATATTTAACCGATGAATTTAAAAAAGATAATGGAGTCGATTTATCCAAGGACCCGTTAGCTTTACAAAGATTAAAAGAAGCTTCAGAAAAAGCAAAAATTGAACTTTCTTCAACTTTAGAAACCGATATTAACTTACCTTATATTACCGCCGACGCTTCTGGACCTAAGCATCTAAATGTAAAATTATCTAGGGCAAAATTAGAGCAATTGGTCGATGATTTAATCGAACGCACAATTAAACCTTGTGAAAATGCTCTTCAAGACGCCGGATTAAAGGCTTCCGACATTGATGAAGTTATTTTGGTTGGCGGTATGACAAGAATGCCAAAAGTAATTGAAACTGTAAAAAAACTTTTCGGCAAAGAACCAAATCGCAGTGTTAATCCTGATGAAGTCGTGGCGATTGGAGCGGCGATTCAAGGCGCGGTTTTGCAAGGTGATGTCAAAGACGTTATTCTTTTAGACGTAACTCCACTTTCACTTGGAATTGAAACAGCGGGCGGTGTTTTTACTAGATTAATCGACAGAAATACCACAATTCCAACTAATAAAAGTCAAGTATTTTCAACGGCGGCCGACAGCCAAACGGCAGTTACAATTAAAGTCTTCCAAGGCGAAAGAGATATTGCTTCTAACAATAAATTACTCGGCGAATTTAACCTCGAAGGAATTGCCCCGGCACCTAGAGGGATGCCACAAATCGAGGTTTCATTTGATATCGATGCCAATGGTGTTGTAAAGGTTTCCGCTAAAGATAAGGCGACAAATAAAGAGCAACAAATTCGTATTCAATCTTCGGGCGGATTATCCGAAGAAGAAATTAAAAAAATGATGCGCGATGCTGAAGAAAATGCTTCTTCCGACAAATTGCGCAAAGAAGCGATTGAAGCAAAAAATCAAGCCGATTCTTTGATTTATGAAACTGAGAAATCTTTGCGTGAACATGGTGATAAGGTTGATTCTTCGACTAAAAATATAATCGAAGAAGATCTAAAAAATCTCAAAGAAATTTTGGCTAAAGCCGATGCTAATGTTGATGAAATTAAAAAATCGACAGAAAGTTTAATGCAAAATAGCATGAAGCTTGGTGAGGCAATTTACAAAAATAGTCAAAATCCTCAACCAAATCAACCGAATCAATCAGGTGAAGCAAGCGCTACGGAATCAACGGCTAATGATTCTGCAGAAGGAAGTGGAAAGGTTGTTGATGGTGAATATGAGGTAAAGGATGATAAAAAAAGTTAGAAATTATATTTGTTAAACAAAAAACTTAACATTTAAATAATTTAACATATTATAAACCGCCTCTTAAAAAATTTAAGGGGCGGTTTTTTCTTGTTTTGAATCATAAAAATCATCGAATTTTTAAATTAGGCACAACTATTAAAAAAACATTGAAATAAAATTCTAAAAAGCAAAAATTTAACTTTGGAATTAATATAAATAAAATCACATCAGCAATCTTTTTTAATCCAAAAATAAATTTAAATCGATTTTTTTAACAAGTGAAATGTCAAATTTTCTAAAAAAAATTCGCGAAGATAAAAAGATTGGTCAAAGCGAATTGGCTACAAAAATAGGTGTAAGTAAACAGTTGCTATCGGGATTCGAAAATGGCAGAAGTGGAGTTTCAAATGAGGTTTTAAAAAAGCTTTCCGAGGCTCTGGATGTATCACCCGACGCTATTTTGCTGGGAAAATCTACCAAGCCTTTCGACGACGTTGGCCGTAGGCAACTTTCTGAAGCAATGAACATGACTTTCAAATTTTATGGCGACGAATTTGATAAAGATACAATAATAAAAATTTCCACTGAATTATATAGCATAATAGTTGACTTTGATGAATTAAAAAATGATGCTGAGCGTGATAAATATAAGAAATCGTTGGAAGAAAAAATCGCCGTCGGTCTTGCTTCAAAATGCTTTTTAAAACTAAAAAAATAAACCAAAAATATATGCAAAAATCAAAAAAAGATCTTGCCAGAGAAGAGCTTGAAAAAATTTATGACAATAAATTCAAGTGGGTTCAAGCAGGTAACGCCTTAAGAAATCGCCTCGGCGATTCTTTGAATACCAATCCAAAATTAAAATGGATTTTGCGTTTATCGATAATTGGAAATATAGGAATTTGGCTTACTTTTATTTCAATAAATTTCTAAATTTTTATGACAAAAAATAATTCCGATTATCATAAAAAATTTATTTTATATGTTGAAGATGAAAATGTTCAAGCCAAAGTTTTTTCAAAAATAATTGAAAGTGAAGTAAAGAATTTTGGATATGAGGTAATAGTTTTTGGCAATGGATCAGATTTTATAGATTTGCTAAATTCAAATAATAAAAATTATAAAATTGAACAATTTGGCTTGATATTGCTAGATTTATCGATGCATGATTATTCCGGAATTTCGATGTTAAGCGAAGCAAAAGCCAAAAATATAAAAACTCCAATTGCAATTTTTAGCGCCAGAGAAGATGAGGTAACCAAAGAAAAAGCTATTGATTTGGGGGCTAAAGATTATTTTATAAAAGGCAAAAATTTAATGGAGCTCGAAAGGTTGCGCAAATTTATTATTGAAAATATAGAATATTAAAATTTTATCATTTCCAATAAAAAAAATCTCTAAATCTTTGACTAAATTTAATCTTTCCCGACGTCAAACTGCAAAATAATTTCTTTCCAAGAATCATATTTCTCAATTGGTAAATTACGAAGAGGGCTACATAAATCTAGCGCCCTCTTGATATTGTCGATAACAATTTTGTAATCTTTGTGAATTGGATTGTTATATTTTTCAAGGTCAACCATTTCGTCCAAATCATTCTGAATGTAGCCGTCCTGACTAATTTCAATTCTAATTACAATTTTGGTTTTGCTTTCGAAGCCAGATTCTTCTAGGGCTCTTTTGTAGCAAAGTTTAAGTTGAGATTGAATATTTATAGTTTCTCGAATTGACAATGTGGAGCCTTTTTCATCTTCGGTAACATTTTTAAAAGCTTTTAAATTCATAACTTTAAAAAAATCTTTAACATCATCTTTTTTATCGCCTTTTTTATCGCCAGAAGTCTCCACCACTTCTTCTTTTTGCGGTTTTATTTCATCTTTTTTGGAATTTTCGGCAATTTTTTTCGGAGTTTTTGGTTTTATTTTTTCTTTCTTATTATTTTTTGGAAGCACTTCTTTAGGCGCCTCGGGATCTTTTATTTCCTCTTTCTTTTCTTCAATTTTTTCCGGAGGTTTTTCTTCGATTTTATCAGGTTTTTCCATTTGTTCGTTAATCGGCGGGACGCCTTTGCTATCAATGCTTATAACGCTCACTAAAATTTCTTGTTCATTCTCAATTTCTTTTTGATCTTTTTTAACGAAAGCAAAATAAATTGCCGAAAATAATAAGAAATGAATGAATAATGAATATAGGATATTTTTTATCATTTAAAAATTTATTTCTTATTTTGTCGCGCTATGTCGCAAGTGTTTTTATGTTATTATTTTGGAAGTTCAGTTACTAATACAACTTGAGCAAAACCCGCCACGCTAATTGTTTTAACAACATCCATAACTTTTCCGTAATCTAAAGATTTATCGGCTCGGACGAAAATTTTACGAGTAAAATTATTGGCTGAAATTTCCTTGAGACGACTCGCTAATATGGTTGATTTTATCTGATCATCTTGCAAAAAAATGGTGCCATCGGATTTAACGGAAACGGTTATTGTTTGCAATTTTTCTTCATTGGCGGTTTCAACTCCTTGAGGTAAGTTGATATCGACAGAGCTTGTAAGCATTGGAGCCGCAACCATAAAGATTATTAGCAAAACTAGTAAAACATCAACAAAAGGCGTTATGTTGATGTCGCTAATTACCGCTCTTTTATTGCCATTTTTTTTTGGTGAAGAAAATGCCATTTTTTAAATTATTCGTTATCGTTGTTTTTTATCGTAAATAATTTATCGGATATTTTGCTTTGAAAATCAATGTTTTTTAATTGAATTGCGATTATTTGTTCGAGATCGTTTTTTACTTCCATTTTAACAAATTCAAATGGATCTAATTTAAAAATTAAACTAAATTCCCCCGCTTCTTTACGATTTTTTTTCATCACCGAAACTTTAATTTCATTATTGTTTTTTATGACGTTGGTTATTTCAACATCTTTGGCAGAAAATGAAATGTTGGGGCGGGTTAAAAACGATGCTGGCGTGGTATTGGTGCTGAGCCTTGAAACTTCATCAAGTTCGATATCTTGATATGATAAAATTGCGCCATTAACTACGATTAAAACTTTGGGATCGGCCAAATATTCAACCCGCATTTTGCCGGAAGATTCTTTGTTGCGGGATAAATAAAATTTTCCTTCGACGATGCTACCATTGCTATTTTGAATGAAGCGACAAGTTAGAGTTTTGATGTTGTTAAGAAAATTTTCAATTTGCGTAAGTTCTTGCGAATATTGATTTAAAAATTTTGTTTCCGCAAAGGCTGATTGGGTTGTGGATATACAAAAAAAAGCTATGCACAAATTAAGTGCATAGCTTTTTCTTATAAAATTTTTTAGTGAATTATACATCTTTGGAATAATATAATTTTTCATTTAAACCGCCTTCAGTTTTATCGACGATTAAAGTAATGGCGCTATCGCCCGTGATGTTGATGGTGGTGCGAACCATGTCTAAAACGCGATCGACTCCAAGGATTACAACGATTCCTTCAACGGGAATGCCGATTGAACCCAAAACCATGCTCATAAAAATGATCGATCCACTAGGAATTCCAGCGGCGCCGATTGAACCAAGTGTGCAGGTTAAAATTAGCATCATATAGTTTTGCATGGTTAAGTCGATGCCAAATCCTTGTGCGAAAAATAATGCGCAAATTCCGAGGTAAATCGCAGTTCCGTCCATGTTAATGCAAACACCAAGTGGCATTAAGAAGTTCGAGTTGGTTTTGGAAACCCCCAAACGATCTTGAAGCTGAGTCATTGCGGTTGGGAGAGTTGCTTTACTGCTACTAGTTGAGAAAGCTAGTGATTGAGTAAAGAATATTTTGCGATAAAATGGAAATGGTGAAATTCTAGCAAAAAATGCAATCATGAATCCAAAAATAATATATTGAATAAGGCAAGCTAACAAAACTGTGAATATTAAGCGTGCTAGCGAGCGAAGTATTTCTGGACCTTGATCGGCAATTGAAAATGCCATATAACCAAAAACTCCAAGCGGAGCAAGTTTAATAATTATTTCGATGGTTTTAAAGAAAACGGCTGCCCCAGAATTTATGATATCTTTGAGTGGTTTGGCTTTTTCACCAACCATATTAATAACAACTCCAAGGAAAATTGTGAAAACAATAATTTGAAGATATTTATCTTCAGCCATTGCTTTAATTGGATT
>JBIIFQ010000061.1:0-6239 GCA_044237235.1 Rickettsiales bacterium | reverse complement strand
ATCTTCGACCAAAGGAATAAATATTTCGATTTCAGTTTTAGAAATTCCATTGAGATATTTATTAATTTGATCATGAAAATCTTCATCATTTGAAACATGCTTTAAGCCGTCGCCACTTTTACCATCAAGCTTTCCTTTAATTGATAAAATATTAGTTGGCATGTTAAAATCATTGATCGCGACTTCAGCATTAATAATTTTACTTTCCAAAACATCGCCATTTTGAATAATAATTTTCATATTATTTTTAGTAAACATTGCCAAACCCGAAAGATTATTTATTTCAGGAAATTCTTTATCATAATTTAAATTAACATCAGCAAAATCAAATTGGGCATTTATCGATTGAAGACTAGACTCAAGCTCATCTTTAATAATCACAAACTTGGCAAAACCTTGCTTGATATAACCACTAGAAACGTTTTTTAAAACCCAATCTCGCACTCCATTTTGACTTAAATTAATTGGCCAAAATCTATCAACTTCATCGATTAATGCATTTTGTAATTTGATGGCAAAGTCATATTTATTTTTGTTATTTTCCAGCATTGAAATTGAAAGCCCTAATGCTAAATGTGGGTTAGGCATTTCAGTTTGATTAGCAATATTACTAATTAAATCGGCGTCAATTTTAGCAATGTTAAGAATTTTATTTACGCCATCAAATCCGCCATTAACAGTCATTTGACGAAAATCAATTTTTTCTTTAAAAAAATCTTTAAATTCAAAACTTCCTTTATCGGCACGGAGTGAAAAATCTAATTTCTTTAAACCTTTGCTATTGTTGATCGCCAAGGTTATTGAGCCATTAATATTTGTCTCAATTTTATTTAAATCATTTAAAATAGGATGAAATTCGGCAATTGAATTGGGAACAAAATTAAAAATGTTAACGTCACATTTTAAACCGTCGGTTTTGGATAATTTACAATTAGAATCAAGTTTCGATTCAGATTTATTATTAGCAAAATAAATTAAATTCTGCGAAAAAAAATCAAGCGATTCCTTATTTAATTTGGCTGAAATTTTTGAATTTTTTATAATAATAATCGATTTAATATTTTGATTTTGAAAGGTAATTTTGGCGTCTTCAATTTCAAAATTTTCAATTGGATTTTTATTTTTTCGTAACGATGATAAAAAATCTAACAAAAATAATAATTGCTCATTGTTATTTGATTCTGTAGGAACGGCTTCTTGTTGGACACTGGCTAAATTATATGGATTTTCAATAAAAATTTCGGGATTAAAAATTTTAATTTTATGGGGATTTAAATTAAATTTTATTAATTCAAAAATTGAAAACTCGCCTTCAATTTTTGGAATATTAAAATATTTTTTTGCCGAAATTTCGGTATTATTTTTCTTATCAATTGGATCTTCTTTATAAGAAATTCTTATATTGTTAATTGAAATTCTAAAACTTCCATAAGAGGTAAAATTGATAAAACTTTTACCGATTTTAATGCGTTTATCAAAATTTTTATCTAGATTTTCTTGAATTTTTTGAGTGACGTAATTGATTGATCTTGGAGAGCTTGATACTAGAACGACAAAGTAAAATAGAATTAGTAAAAAGAAAATTGATAGTGATAAAAGTATTTTATAAAAAATTGGTAATTTGTTTTTTACAACACTTTTTTTTGAATTTTTTTTATGAATTTTTGGTGTTTTTTTAATCATATTATTTTGCTATTGCCAAGAATATCAAGTTTCAAAAAATATTTAATTTTTTAATGATTTATTATAAAAATAAATTTTTTATTTATAACTATTTTATATTAGTAAAATAAATCAACAAATATTTTTATTAAAATTTATACTAAGCGATATTCAGGAATAGTAATAATTGCAGTATTATTTTTGTTTTTTAAAACTTCAAATCGACAATTTTGTCTATCAAGAATCTTCCAAATTTTCGCTTCGTCAACACTAATCTTATTATCCAAATCTTTATTATCAAAGTAAAAAATTATTACGATTTGCTTTAGATGGTCAAGCATCCCACTAATTCTAAGAATTGAAATATCATCTTTTGATAACAATTCATAAATCAAAATTCCAACCGCCTCGATTAATGAAATTTTATCGATTTTAATTTGGGGCAAAAGATTCATATTATGAGCACCTTCAAGAGAAATTCTTTGGGCAATGCTTTGATCGATATTTTTAAGAAAATCTTCAAAAAAATCATGAATTGAAACAACCTCCTCTTCAACATTTAATTTAAAATCAATTATTGACGCATCGAGACTGTTATTTATAACCGATCTTAGGCTTACGGCATTTAAATAAATTTTCTTAATTTCATCAAGATAGCCACGATGTGGAAGTGGTCCGAATGGTTCATTTTTAAGGTTAGAAGCGGTTTTAGTAATGGTATCGAGATAAGAAAAAACATCCTTTGGCAAAACTATTGAAATTTGATTTTTTAAATTGTCAATTTGATCTTTATGAACAATTTCAACTCTTTGTGAATTTTCGGCTTTTTCTTTAACTTTAGCAATTAATAAATCGAAATCTATTGGCTTGATTAAATAGTCATTGGCGCTCAAATTGACGCCTTTTATAACATTGTCTTTTTGCCCCAACGCAGTTAAAAATATAAAAGGAACTGCTGAATTTTTTACACTTGAAGTATCGCGAACTAATTTTAGCAAGCCATAACCATCAAGCTCTGGCATCATAATATCGGATATTATTAAATCGGGTTTTTCTTGAATAAATATTTCATAACCATGATAGCCATTTTCTGCCTCAAAAACTTCATAACCCTCATCACGAAGAATATCGGCAATATTCGAACGAATATCGATTTCATCTTCAACGCACAATATTTTGATTTGTTTATCTGACATATTTTTTGGAATTATTTTAGCAATATCTTCTTCCTAACTTAGGTTGATTAAAAATAAACTCAATTTAAAATTAATATTTTTCTTAAACAAAATTAAAATTGTTTCTTGAAAATCAAACTATTTTAGATCCTTCAAAACTTTTTAGAATTTGCGAAACTAAATCAAAATTATTTTGCTCTTGTTCTTTTGGCGATGAATCATTCTGAATCATTGGCGTAGAAGGATTTTTTTGATGATAAGAATCAAGCAAAACTTGTTTTAAATCAGGCAAAGAAATTAAATGACAAATTCTAATCATCAACATTTCAAAAACCATTTTTGCCGAAGTCGAAGTGCTTATTTCATAAATCGACTTAGAAATCAATTGCCAAACTCGAATCAAGTTAGAAATTTCAACATTGTTAGCGATAAAACTTAATTTATCAAATTGCGTTCTTGAATAAGCATCGATTTCATAATTTTTAATAAGTTTTATCGATGAAATTTTGTGAATTAATTCAAGTAAATCATTGGCAATTTGACGAATATCCGACGATGTTGCGTAAATTTCAACAAAGTTTTTTTGGGCTAAAACAAAATCGCCTTTTAATAAATTTTCAAGCAGTTCAATTATTTTAAAACGATCGGATAATCCGAGCATTTTTTCGATTATTTCAACTCCCAAAAATTTATCATGATTATTGCTTGCCAAGGCTTGATCAAGAATCGAAAGTGAATCACGAACCGAACCTTCAGAGGCTTTAGCAATAAGGTTTAAAGCCTGATCATCGGCTTCAAAATTTTCTTTTTTTAAAATATTTTTAAGATGCTCGAAAATTTCTTTTTCATCGAGACGACGTAAATCAAATCTTTGACAGCGCGATAAAATAGTTTGCGGAACTTCGCGAATTTCGGTGGTCGCAAAAATAAATTTAACATTAGACGGTGGCTCCTCAAGCGTTTTCAACAAAGCGTTGAAGGCACTATCGGTCATCATATGAAATTCATCAATTATATAAATTTTATATTGAGCTTCGACCGGCGAATATGCAATTGAATCAATAATTTCTCGCACTCTCTCGATGCCGTTATTACTGGCTCCGTCAATTTCAAAAACATCTTGATGATGCGACATTGAAATCGCTACGCAGTTTTTACAAACTCCACAAGCTTGACCGGAGAGCCTTGAAGCCTCATCGAGGCAGTTTATAGTTTTGGCAATAATCCGCGCCGTAGTGGTTTTACCGACACCACGAATCCCCGTCAAAATGTAAGCGTGATGCAGGCGATTATTTTTGATGGCGTTGGTTAAGGTGCGCACCAAAACCTCTTGCCCAACTAATTCGTTGAAGTTTTGTGGGCGATATTTGCGAGCTAAAACTAAATATGAAGACATTTAAACTGGGTTTAAAAAATTAAAAGGGGCATTTTTATCATGAACATGTTAATCCATTCGCCTCGAGGCGATTTTTAAATTTAATTAGGTAAATCGTTTCCGATTTTAAATTTTAATTAAATAAACCTTATTTTGCTTAAGCAAATTTTTATTAAAATTATTTTTTAAAGGTTTCCTATTCGGCTCGTGATATTTTATTATATAAGCTTTTTTTACCCCCCACGGCTAAAAGTTTTAACTACCGAAAAAAACATTTTAGCCCGCTCCCCCGATAAGCGGGGGAGCTAAACCCTAAAAATTCATGCGGATACGGCGATTTAATGACCGTGAACCGATTCAACTTAAAGCTAAAGATGAAACGTTTATCCAAAAAAAATTCCAAAAAAACCTAAAAATTTATCGCGGATGGGCGAATTTACTTCGCCCGAAGCGATTCAACTCAAAGCTAAATTTGCTTTAGCAAATTTAAAAATATTTTAGTGAGAGTGACCCGACTCAACCTCCCTTGAGATGCTTTCTTTCGAACCTGACTCGTTAAAAAAGCAAATCGCCCACTCTCACCACTTTTAATTTTGATTATTTTTTATAAATATTCAACAAGGTTTTTAATAAATCAGCATTTAATTAACAAAAATTTCTGGCACTAAAATAACATTACAAAAATCAAAAGAACAAGTTAAGCAATCTCTAAATTATTTAAACGAATTTTTATCGCCTGCAAGGAAACTTTCAATCTTTCGGATAGGATTACAGGGTCGTATGAACCAATTTCTTTTTTAATGTTTTCAATTAAAGTAGAGGGCATTAATAAGTTGGCGGCAAAATTATTGGCTTGCTGTTCATCTTTAGCATTAATATCGTTGTTAATAATTCCATTATATGTTGTGTGTCTATATAGGGCATCATCAACCACTCCATCGCCAATTTTATCACGATGATAAATAAAATGTCCAATTTCGTGAGCTATTGTAAATCTTTGATGGACTAGGGCGTGATTATGATTGGCGATAATTACATATTTATCACCTCTTTTTTTTATCAAACCGCAAATTTCATCAGATAAATTCTGCCTTTCGACTTTTAATTGCAATGCCAATGATAAACCCTCAACATCAACTGGCGCAGAAGATCTAAAATAATTGATGGCATCAAAAATTTCATTTAATTTCATTTTTATTTTACTCTAATTTTTTTGCATTAAAATAATCATTCTCGCCGAGAGAAAATGATTTGTAACATCCTAAAATTTCAAAAAGATTTTTCTGAATATATTCATTTGTTACCTTCTCAGCAGTTTCTTTAGCTATTTTTGTTGAAATTTCAGTCGCAATTTTAGACGCTTGTTTTTTTGCCTTATTTCTTATAGCTAAATATCCTATAACTCCAGACAAAGCTAATGCTATTGTTATCGCCTGAAGAGTTAAATTTACCCATGTTTGAAAATCCATAACATTTTTTAATTATTCTTAAAATAAAAATATTTGTCAAATTATTGTAAAATTTTTTTAAATCTTAATTAACCTACTTTGCGAACATTCGTGCAAAATAATGATCAATTTGATGAGTAATTTCAAATCAAAATATCCAGATTTTCCCTTGTCCAATTTTACAAATTCTAAATTGAGACCTAATCTATCGCAAACCTCTCCGACGGGAAAAACAAATACTCCCTCTAGGTCAGAAAAATCTTGTTGATATTTCTTAGCGATGATTTCTAGTGATGTGTTTTTATATTTCATGATTGGGTTTGAGTTAAATTATTGATGTTTTTATATTTTGCCAAAATCAAAAATTATTGTCAAATTTTTTTTAATTTATGAAAAAATAAATTTTAACTAAAAGCTTTAACACTTACAATCTCAACATTTGGGCTTAATAAATTTTTACTAATTTTCTTCAAAATTTTTAACTTGAATTGCTTTAATATTTTTTTCAAATTCCACTTGCTTTTTTTTACCTTCCAAAAAATTATCCGCACTTACAACTTTATTACCGATTTTGCCTTC
>JBIIFQ010000060.1:0-6286 GCA_044237235.1 Rickettsiales bacterium | reverse complement strand
GAAGAGCGATAATTTTTTAAATCTTTGGTGCTTAAATATCCGGAATATTTTTTGTCAGATTTGACGGCAAATTCAATATTTTCGGCGATTTGCCCTTCGTAAAAAGGTTTTATTCCTTTGTTGGCAATGGTTTCAAGAGTGTTAGCGAGTTGATAATTGCGAATTATTGTTCCAACTTTTTTAGGATTGCCATCGTGATCGAAATAAATTTTCATGCCATCAGAGGTCGATAAATGTTTGATCGATTTTAAATTTACATACATTTTTTCATTAATAGGATAGCCTTCGCGCGCAATCTTAATGGCGGGTTGGAAAAGTTTTTGCCATTGAATTTTACCATATTTTTGATGAGCATTTTTTAAAGCATGAAGTGCGCCCGGAGTTGCAACAGCAAGTCCAGTTCCAACTACATCTAAAAATTTTTGTGGATTGCCTTCATTGTCAAGAAACATTTCAGGAAAACTATTGATTGGGGCGGTTTCGCGACCATTAAAATAAATATTTTTTTTCGTTTTTTTATGATGATAAAGTAAAAATAAGCCACCACCAATTCCTGAAGAATGCGGTTCAATAACATTTAAAACCATTTGTGCCGTTATCGCTGAGTCAATTGCATTGCCACCGATTTTTAATATTTCAGCGCCAGCTTCGGATGCAAGTTTTTCTGAAGTGGAAATCATATATTTTTCGCCAATTACACTTTTATATTCACTAAAACCGACATCACCATCGCCGTTCCATTCATCATTGCGGGCGAGATTTTTGTAAAAATATTTTGAATCCGTGCAATTGCTTGTTAGAAAAATAAAAATTAAGCAAAATATTTTTTTCATTGTTATAAATTTAAATTTCAATATTACCAACTCCGTAAAGCTCGGAAGAAAGAACCCAGCCTTTTTTATCATTTATTTTTAATGAGCACCACGATTCTTCGCATTTTAAATATTCGCCAATTACATAATTTTCGAGATGAAAAATCACTTTAGAAGCCTCGTTTTTCTTGGCATGAATATCAATTATATTTTTTTTACTAAAAGTCATTAAATGGCGTTTTTTGGTGATTAAATTTTGTGCCACCCACCCGCGACCGCCTTCATAATCTTCAATTTCGCACCAATTATCATATTCGCTAACAACTCTAACCGGCAAATTGCGTAACTTAAAAGTAAATTTTATAGGATAATTCGAACCCGGACCTGAGCGAATATTGGTTTCGTTGGAGCGCAGGGATGCGAAATAATCAACTTCTTGAATTTGTTGCGTTGCAAAAATATCTTGAGAAAAAATATATAGAACAATAAAAAATGTTAAAAATGAAGATTTTCTAATCATTTTTTTTAGCAGATTTAGATTTACGGAATTTTATTGCACCATTAGGAATGCTGGTTTGAGTGCTTCTCGAAACTGCCAAATCATCGGCTTCAACATTTTTAGTTATTACGCTTCCTGCGCCTACAATCGCTCCATTTTTAATCTCAACTGGGGCAATTAAGGCGCTATTCGAGCCGATAAAAACATTGTCGCCAATTTTGGTTTTGAATTTATTAAAACCATCGTAATTGCAAGTAATGGCGCCGGCGCCGATATTGGTGTTTTCGCCAATTTCGCTATCGCCGATATAACTTAAATGATTAATTTTAGAGTTTTTAGCAATTTGTGATTTTTTGATTTCAACAAAATTGCCGATGTGAACATTTTCGTGAATTTCGGTTTGCGGGCGAAGCCTTGCAAATGGTCCGATTACAGCATTTTTTTGAATTTTAGTTCCTTCAATATGGCAAAAAGATTTGATTTCAACATCATTTTCAATTTTAACTTTAGGACCGAAAAAAACATGCGGGTAAATGATTACATCTTGAGCAATTTCGGTGTCAAAATTAAAATGAACGCTTTTTGGTGAGATCAGAGTGACACCGTTTTCCATCATTTTTTGGCGAATTTGTTTTTGTTTTATTTTTTCAACATTGGCGAGTTCAACTCGAGAATTTACACCCAAAACTTCGGCAATATTTGTTTTGATAAAAGTGCATTTCAAACCTTGATTATTAGCAATTGCCACGATATCGGTGAGATAAAATTCTTGAGCTGAATTATTATTTTTTATTTGCGATAAAAGATGGGGCAGGGCGTCGCCATCAACCGCAATTACTCCAGAATTACAAAGAGCAATTTTCTTTTCAATTTCATTGGCGTCTTTATATTCAACAATTTTTTCGAGATGTCCAAAATCATTGATAACTAAGCGCCCATAAGCATTCTCTTCCTCATCATCAAAACCCAAAATGCACAAAGAAAAATCATCGATTTTTTGCAACATTTTTTCAAGAGTTTGATGAGAGATAAGTGGAGTATCGCCGTAAAGAATCAAAACTTTTTTGTTTAATTTTTTGTTATTGTTAAAAGTTGAATTAGCGCAGGAAACCGCATGCCCAGTGCCTTTGCGTTCATTTTGAATAATAAAATCAATTTGATAATTTTTATGCTCATTTTTAATTTTTTCGTAAAAAACTTCCATTTCCGACGAAACTACCAAAGTAATATTTTGCGGATTTAATTTTTTGGCTTCATCGATAACCATATTCAGCATTTCTCGCCCAGCCACTTTGTGCATAACTTTGGGAAGATTTGATTTCATACGAGTTCCTTTGCCGGCTGATAAAATAATAATTGAAATATCGTTCATCGTTAAATTTTTTTGCATTATTTTTTTGCTTCTTTAAAATATTGAGAAATTAATAGTTTCGCAATATTTTGATTTTCAAGTTTAAAATATATCGTGAGTCGAAATGCTATTTTATGCAAATTTATTTTCAAGAATTATGAATAATTATTTTAAGACTTTATCTTATTATTTAATAGCACCATTAATTTCTTTTGCGGTTTTATTTTTATATTTCGATTTCAATATTTTTAAATATGGCGATCCAATTTTATTCGGTGATGGCGATTATATTGCTTTAACTTCAACGATTAAGTTAATAATCAAAGAAGGCCTCACTTATTGCTCGACATATCTCGGACATCCGCAAATCGATACTAATTGCTTTTCTGATTATGGGATAAATAACAGTATTTTGTCTTTTTGGATAATTAGATTTTTTACTTTTTTTTCTGCGAATCCTTTTGTTGTTTCTTATTTTTTTGCCTATTTTTCAATATTTTTAATAGCAATTTCGGCTAATTTTTGCTTTAGGGAAATTGGAATATCAAAATTTAACTCTACGGCTTTATCAGTTTTATTTTCGATTACCAACAATAAAATTGCTTATTTAGTTGGATTGACGGTTGGAAATTATTTTATTATCCCTTTTGCGCTATTGATAAGTTTTTCGATAATAAATGGCAAAGTAAACGCACTTAAAGTTAATGAAAGTGGTAAAATATTTATATCGCCAAATAAATATTTTTATTATGCCATGATAGTCGGATGCATTGCTTCTATATCTAGTGCTTATTACGGCTATCTGTTTATAATTATATTATTTTTATCTGGCGTTATTTTATTTTTTCGCAATCAGAAATTGAATAAAGCTGTTTTTTCAGTAGCGATAATTATTATTCTTTTAATAATAATTTCAATTTTAATTAATTTTACGACATTAATTTTTTGGTTGGAAAATGGAAAAAATGATATTATCACGAGAAGGTACATTGAGATAACTAAATATGGAATTTCAATTGCTTCATTAATGCTTCCAATTGAAGATCATGTAATAAAATCTTTTGGTGAATTTGCGATTGCCTTTAAGAAAGCTTATTTATTGAATTGGGAAAAGGGTTTTCATCAACTTGGCGCATTGGCTTCGATAGGTTTTTGTTCATTATTAGGATTTTCTTTATCATCAATGTTTTTAATTCACAAAAAAGACCTAAAATATAAATTTTATGGCTTAGAATTTAAGCAAGAAAAATATTATATTTTGAGCGTTATTGCCAGTCTAAATTTGTTATTAATTTTATTTTTACACTCCGAAAGTTTTCTGTTGTTTTTGCATTTTTATTTTATGGGAATTCGAGCAATTTCAAGGTTTAATGTGATTTTTATTTTCTTATCTTTGGTTTTTTTCGGTATTATTTTTGATGAATTAATCGCGCAAAAGAAAATATTTAAAAAAACTATTTTTACTAAAATTATTATAACAATAATATGCTCTTTAGCCTTAATAGATGGGGTTGGTGGACCAACAAAGCTTTCGAAAAATTTTGCTAATAATAAAAAGAATTATGAAAATCAAAAGGCCTTCGTTGAGAATATTGAAAAATCAATTCCAATTGGATCCAAGATTTTTATGATGCCAGTTAAAGGCTTTCCGGAGGACTATTATGATAATTATCAATCGGTGATTGGTTATATTTTTAGTAAAGAATTAAATTTTTCATATCCAGTTCCAAAAAATCGTAAATCTCATTTGTGGCAAAGAGAAGTGGTGGATTTAAAATTCCAAGATTTTGTCAAAAAAATTAAAGAAAAAGGATTTGTTGGAATCTGGATTCAAAGAGATATTTTTGAAAAAATTGAAAAGAAAGTAACATTAATTGAATTTGAAAATAATGTTAAAAAAATTGCTAAAAATGTGATTGAGTCGGGTGATAAAATTTTTATATTTTATGAAATATAAAATATAAAAAATCATCAATAAAAAACCTCGCATTTAATTCAAAATGCGAGGTTTTTTTAATATGATTTTTGTAAAATTATTTAGTTTTTATTTTTATCAACTAATTTATTTTTGGCAATCCATGGCATCATGGCACGAAGCTTTTCACCTGTTGCTTCAATCGAATGAGTTTTGCCTTTGTGGCGCAATTCATCAAAATGTTTTTTGCCGGTTTTATTTTCATTCATAAATTCTTCAACAAATTTTCCTGATTGAATTTCTTGCAAAATTTTCTTCATTTCAGCTTTGGTTTGCGAGGTTATGATTCTAGGGCCTCTAGTTAAATCACCATATTCGGCGGTATTAGAAATCGAATAACGCATATTGGCAATTCCACCTTCATAAAGCAAATCGACAATGAGTTTCATTTCGTGTAAGCATTCAAAATAAGCCATTTCGGGGGCGTATCCAGCTTCGGTTAAAGTCTCAAAACCAGCTTGGATTAAAGCGGTAACGCCTCCACATAAAACTGCTTGTTCGCCGAATAAATCAGTTTCACATTCTTCTTTAAAGGTGGTTTCGATAACGCCCGAACGACCGCCACCAACCGCAGAAGCGTAGGAGAGGGCGATTTCTAAAGCTTTACCAGAAGTATTTTGTGCTACGGCAACTAGGCATGGAACGCCACCTCCTTTAACATATTCGCCACGAACTGTGTGACCGGGGCCTTTAGGAGCGATCATGAAAACGTCAAGATCCCCGCGCGGTTTGATTAATCCAAAATGAATATTCAAGCCATGAGCAAAAGCAAGGCTGGCGCCTTTTTTCATGTTGTTTTGTAGATCATTTGAATAAATTTCGGCTTGAAGTTCGTCTGGAGTAAGAACCATTAGCAAATCTGCCCATTTTGCAGCCTCGACATTGGTTAAAACTTCAAAATTAGCATTTTTAGCTTTGGCGATAGATGGAGAATTTTCGCGAAGAGCGATTTTAACTTCTTTGACTCCGCTATCGCGAAGGTTTTGGGCGTGGGCATGAGCTTGCGAACCATAACCAATTACGGCAACTTTTTTATTTTGAATGATGCTCAAATCGGCATCGCGATCGTAATATACTTTCATGAAAATAAGGTTTGTGTTTATAAATAAAACTGATTTATAGATTACATTTTTTTGATAAAAATTGTCAATTGTTAAAATAATTTTTTTAGAATTTCTGGTTTAATAAATTTTTTTAAGGAAATATTTTGAAATAAAACTTGGCATTAAAAACATTTGCATTTTATTTCTTAAAGCAATAAATTTAAGATATTAAAATCAAAATAATTTTGAGATTGGCTTATTTGAGCTTTCTTTTTAGTGGCTTTGATTATTGCCTAAACTGGCGTCATAAGCTTCAAAGAATATATTTATCAATTTTTAAATAATTAATTTATGTCCAAACAAACCTTTCAACGCAATAAACCGCACGTTAACATCGGAACCATCGGTCACGTAGATCATGGTAAAACAACTTTAACCGCTGCTATCACGAATTATCTTTCCAAAAAAGGTTTAGCAGAAAAAAAAGCTTATGATCAAATCGATGCTGCTCCAGAAGAAAAAGAGCGTGGTATTACCATCAACACCGCTCACGTTGAATATGAAACTGTTGCTCGTCATTATGCTCACGTAGATTGTCCAGGACAC
>JBIIFQ010000075.1:0-5622 GCA_044237235.1 Rickettsiales bacterium | reverse complement strand
GGCGAAGTGGTGACCGACGATAAAAGAGTTGCTCCGCCAAAAAGAGCCGACATGAAAAATTCAATGGAAAGTTTAATCAATCATTTCAAACTTTATACCGAAGGTTATCATGTGCCGGCTGGCGAAGTTTATGGTTGTGTTGAGGCGCCGAAAGGTGAATTCGGGGTTTATTTAATTTCCGACGGCTCGAACAAACCGCATCGTTGTCGAGTTCGCGCTCCAGGATTTGCTCATTTGCAAGGCTTAGAATTTATGGTAAAAGGCAATTTACTTGCCGATGTCGTCACTGTAATTTCAACGCAAGATATCGTATTTGGCGAAGTTGATAGATAAAATTTGACATTTGTATTTTTTAACATATTATTTTCGCCCTAATTTTTTAGGTTTATTTAAATTCAATTACTTACACTTAATTGAAAATATTTTAATTTCTAAAAATCTAAATCTTATATAAACTGTTATTTTCTTTTAAGATGAAAATTTATAATTCAATAAAATCTGCTAAAAAAAGAGACAAAAACTGCAAAGTAGTTCGTAGAAAAGGTCGTCTTTATATCATAAACAAAGTAAATCCTCGCTTCAAAGCTCGTCAAGGTTAATTTATTTGTAATTAAAAGATGAATGATTTTAATAAAAAAATCAGACTTGGCACTAGAGCTAGTAATCTAGCTCTCTCGCAAGTCGCCGAAATTCATCTTTTAATCGCTGAATTTTTTCCAGAAATTAAGATTGAGGTTATTCCAATCGTAACTTCTGGAGATAAAATTCAAGATAAAAATCTTGCCGAAATCGGAGGCAAAGGTTTATTTATTAAAGAAATCGAAGAGGCTTTAATTAATAATAAAATTGATATCGCGGTGCATTCTTCCAAGGATATTCCACCAATTATTCATGAAGACACAGAAATATCCGCTTTCACCAAGTTACTAGATTCAAGAGACTGTTTCGTTTCAAAAAAATATTCTTCATTTAAAAAATTACCGAAAAATTCTGTAATTGGAACTTCTTCAACTCGACGTAAAGCCTACATTCTCAAGCAACGCCCAGATTTAAAAGTTGTTAATTTTCGTGGCAATATTGATACGCGTTTAAATAAAATTGAAAATGATGAAGTTGATGGTGCTATTTTGGCGGTGGCAGGTTTAATGCGCTTGGGCAAAGAAAGTAAAATTACTGAAGTTTTTGATATTGAAAAAATGTTGCCATCGGGTGGTCAAGGTTCTTTAGCGTTACAAATTCGTAAAACTGATAAAAATTTAGCAAAAATTTTACAAAAAATTAACGATGAACCAACGCAAATTTGCGTTAAAAGTGAAAGAGCTTTTTTGCGCGAACTTGGTGCTTCTTGCACTACGCCGGTCGGGGCTTATGCCTATATTGAAAATAAAAAATTAATTTTAAAAACCGCCATTATTGATTATGATGGTAGTGAAATTTTTGAAACCAATTCTAAATGCGAAATTTCTTTGGAAAAAGCGATTGAACTAGGCGTTAAAGCCGGCGATCAAACTAAGAAAAAAGCCCAAAAACTTCTACAAAAAATTATTTAAATTTTACAATTAATTAATTTTCATGAAAAAAATAACCGATTTTTTAATAAAAAATAATTTTGATTATTTTTTATTGCCAAATTCCGATGAATTTTTTTCGGAATATCTTCCACAAAATCAAAAAAGAATTGAATTTATTTGTGGTTTTAATGGCTCCAATGCCACCATAATTTTTGGTCAAAATAAAAATTATTTCTTTACCGATGGTCGCTATATTTTGCAAGCCAAACAACAATTAGACTTAAACGAATTTGAAATTATAAATATCGCCGAGAAGTCTTTAATTTCATGGCTTAAAGACAATGTTGATAAAACGCAAAATTTGGCTTTGGATCCTAAATTATTGAGTAAAAATTTTATTGATGAATGCGAAAGTTTTTTATCAAAAATTACTTTTTTACAAAAAAATCCAATTGACGAAATATGGATTGATAAGCCTATTATCAAAGCTTCGCCGGTTTTTTCTTGTCCGCTAAATTTAGTTGGTGAAAATTTTCAACAAAAAAAATCCAAAATTTTAAAAGATTTTTTATGTGATGCGATTTTTATTTCCAAGCCCGAAAATTTAAATTGGTTGTTAAATATTCGAAGTAATGATATTGAATTTACCCCTTTGTTTCTTGGTCAAGCACTAGTTTTTAAAGATGGTAAATTGGTAATTTTTGGTGATGATGAGCGATTTAAAAATATTGATTTAGAAAATATCGAAATAGTTTCCAAAGAAAAATTTGAAGAATATTTTAAAATTTTTTCAACGCAAAAAATATTAATACAAATCGATAAAAGAACTACAAATTATTGGGTTTGTGAGGTTTTTGAAAAAAATAATATTAAATATTTCCACAAAAATTGTCCGCTCGAAATTTTAAAAGCGATTAAAAATTCTCAAGAAATAATTGGAGCGAAAAAATCACATTATCAAGACGCTATTGCCTTGCTAAAATTTTTATTTTGGCTTGATGATTCGCAAAAAAAACAGCAAGTAATTTCTGAAATTTCGGCATCCGAAAAGTTGTTGGAACTGCGTCAAAAATCCGATCATTTTCTTTATCCGAGTTTTGAAACAATTTCGGGCTTCGAAGCCAATGGTGCCGTAATTCATTATCGCGCCAACTCAACAACTAACAAAGAATTTTTAGGAAATTCTTTATATTTATTTGATTCAGGCGGGCAATATTTTGGCAATGATTTTTGTGGCACCACCGATGTAACGCGAACCATTGCTATTGGCACGCCAAGCACAGAAATGATTGAAGATTATACTCGCGTTTTAAAGGGGCATATTGCTTTGGCTCGCATTAAATTTCCACGAGGAACTAGTGGTGCGCAATTAGATATTCTAGCACGCTCGCATCTTTGGAATGTTGGAAAAAATTATGATCACGGCACGGGGCATGGCGTCGGAAGCTTCTTATCGGTGCATGAAGGACCATGCTCGATTAGCAAAAATTCGCATCAAGCTTTGCAAATTGGTATGATTTTATCAAATGAACCCGGATTTTATCAAGAAGGCGAATATGGAATTCGTTTGGAAAATCTTATGCTTGTAACCGAATTTGATGAAAATTTTTTATGTTTTGAAACTTTAACTTTAGCGCCTTTCGATTTTAGTTTAATCGATTTTAAAATGCTCACTTATCCAGAAAAAAAATGGCTGGCGGAGTATCATCAAAATATTTTACGCGCCATCGGTGAAGAGCTTAATTATCAAGAATTATCATGGTTTATTGCAAATTATGGTCAATCTCATCGATTTTAATTTTTGTTATAATAAATTTGGCGTAATATAAATTAACAATAACGAGCTGATTGCGGTAATTCTGATAAATTACTACTCCGAGCTTTGCTTGGATTATTCGAGGGTTTTTCTTTAGGAATACAGTTTCCCAAAAAATCAAGAAATGGATTTTGATTATGTTGGTGATTTGCCTTAAGCATATCAAGTGGAATTGGTGGATCTTTTAATGGCGCTTGATTTAGATTTTTTTTTGCATTAAATCCACCCAAAAAAAAATCAAGAAAGCTTCCCGATTGGACTAATTCAACTTTTTTAATTGGTTGAATATTGGGGGAAATTTTAGGCTTTTTCTCCGGAATTTTATTTAACTCATCATCAAGCCCTCTCAAAAACTCTTGAAGTGAGCCAAAAACAATAGACGGTTTGGGATCGATGCCCAAAGATATTTCGTTAGGCATTGCGGGCGAAGATTCTCGTGAATTTGAAGTCATAATTTTAGAATTTAAACATATACATAACGCGGTTTTTGTCCAATATTGGAAGATGATTCGGGAGAAATTGAAGTTTTTGGCTTTCCAAAAGGATTTCCAAGAAAAACTAATATACTCTCTTGATTTTGCGAGGATTGATAAGGACGATGTGGCACCTGATTGCTATTCATGGCGGGCCCTTGAGCGTTTAAACCTCTACCAAAAAAATCAACTAAACTTTGATTCCGTTTTTGACCTGCGATTGTCGGGGCATTTCTTTGTGGTTCGCCAGCAAAAACTCTAATAATGCTATTAGCAAAAACATCGCTATTTTGATTTCTATTTAAAGAATTTTGTGGTTTTTTTATAGGCTCTTCATGGCGAGGAAACCAATTCGAAACATCTCTGTTAAAATTTTCAGAGTTATTTTGAGGACTAGATTCGTAAGGGTCAACACTCATCCAAGTAGAAAACTTACTATTCATATTTATCATAATTTTCTATAAATTAAAAGTTAAAATCTATAGAAAATTAGAAAAATTTTTTATTTTAAACAATAAATAAATATGTTTTATTTCTAAATTAAAAATATTTATTTCTAAATGAAACATATTTTATTCCAAAAACAAATAAATGATTTAGAAAACTATTTATTTGTTTTTTTTACAATTATATTAGCAAGATTTTGCGCCAATTGAGCCTTGGTGCCGTTGAATAAATCGCTGTGATGATTTTTTTCAACAAAAAAAGCTGAAGTGAAGTCACTTCCAAAAATTTTGCCATTTTCAATGTCATTCGCCACGATTAAATCACAATTTTTGTTTATTAATTTTTGCTTGGCATTATCAAGTAAATTTTCACTTTCCGCGCAGAATCCGACAACTAGAGCGGGACGGTTTGAAGCCGTTCCGACAAATTCTAAAATATCCGGATTTTTTTCAAGTTCCAAAGTTAAATTTTGATTATTAGATTTCTTAATTTTTTGTGCAGAATAATTTTTAACGCGATAATCGGCAACGGCGGAACAGCCAATAAAAACATCTATTGAATCTAGTGAATTTTTCACCACCTCAAACATTTCTTGTGCAGTATTGACAAAAATTGTTGATTTTAAAGATGAATTAATATTTTGCGTTAAATTACCGGCAATTATTTTAACATTCGCTCCCATTTCGCTTAAAATTTTTGCAATTGCCAAAGCTTGTTTGCCCGAAGATTTATTGCCGATAAAACGCACCGGATCAATTGGTTCGATTGTTGAGCCCGCGGTGATTAAAATATTTTTTCCTGCCAAAATATTTTGATTTTTGAAAAAATTTTCAATTTCAACAACAATTTTTTCAGGCGATGCCATCTTCCCCAAACCTTCTTCGCCACAAGCTAAAACATCTTTTTCGGGTTCAATCATCGCAAAATTATTTTGTAAAATTTTGCTAATATTTTTTTGCGTAATGTCGTTGAGCCACATTTTTTCGTTCATGGCGGGGGCAAAAATAGTTTTTTTATCACTCGCCAAAATTGTCGCACTCGCCAAATCATCGCCATAACCATTGGCAATTTTAGCAATGAAATCAGCACTGGCGGGCGCGATCACTATCAAATCATGTTGACGCGATAAATTAATATGACCCATTGAAATTTCATCATCGACAGAAAATAATTGATCAAAAGTTTTGGTGCCAGAAATTGCCGAAACTAAAAGTGGCGTGATAAACTCCTTGGCGCCGTTGGTCAAAACGCAATTTACTTCAAAAGATTTTTTCTTGAGTAAACGAATTAATTCGATCGATTTGTAACAAGCGATGCTTCCCGTGATGATTAATAAAATTTTTTTTGGAGTCATAAATTTTTAAAAATATTCCAA
>JBIIFQ010000059.1:0-6505 GCA_044237235.1 Rickettsiales bacterium | reverse complement strand
CCAAAAAACTATTTTGTAAATATTCTAAACGAGTAAAATTAAAATTTGCGTGCTCAATTAGCGAATTAATATCTTTGATGATAATCCTTAAGCGGTTATAGCTATCAAGCATCAAATCTTCGTTGCGTAAAAGTGAAGATAAAACTCGTTGTTTATCAAAAAGAGCCTCTCTCAAAGACATTGTTAGATCTTGATTTTCATTAATTTTCAACAAAAGTTTTTCATCAAGTTTGTTATCATAATTAATTTTTTTACTAATCTCGGCGACATATTTGGAAACTGATTCCATTAAGTCGGCGTCGAAATCGGTTCTGGCCTCTAAAATAGCTACGAAAATTTTTGAAGCATTGGCAAAAATCATTGGAAATTGTTTGATTTTTTTGACAGTTTCCGAAATAACGCGACTATCAAAAAAACGCAAAGTAAAAAGGGTTTTTTCAGTTAAGATAAATGACATCTCATGTTCTTCTAAATTACTAGTGTTTGGAACTATATTAACAAAAGTGGAATTGATTTTTATGATGCCAGAATTTTCAAGATAGCGCGATGAAGTTTCTATTTCTTCTTGTTGTTGTCGAGTTGGAAATGTTATGCCAAAAAAATCTTCAACTTCTCTAATTTGCGACGTTGTTGGCTCTTGCAAATCAACCCAAGAAATATCATTTCTCATCTCACCTAAATTTGGCAATTCTTGCAAAGAAGAAACTTTAATTTGTGAATATTCTGGTAATTTGAAGATGCGGATCATTTTTGTCGTAGTTAAATTAAAATACCTTTAGAAATATTTTCTTAATTGTCGCAACAATAAGTTGATAAATCAATAGAAAATTTATTTTAAAAATTGGTTCCCAAATTAAAGTTAAAGGTTTGACTTTTATCATAATATTCTTGGCGAATAATTTTGGCAAAATCGAGGCGAATAGGACCTACGGGCGATGACCAAGAAATGCTTACCCCAGCTGATGAACGAAGTCTTCCCGTATCAATCACAGTTGTTTGATTTCTAATTGAACTATCGACAGATTTTAAGACGCCATTATCCCAAAATAAAGCCCCCGTAATTCCTAATTCTCTAGGAAGACCAAGAGGAAAAGTAAATTCGGCGGTTCCTACATAATAAATTTTTCCACCCAAAGCTTCGCCAGAAGTTGCTCTAGGACCTATTCCCCAAAATTGAAATCCTCTAAAATTATTACCGCCAACAAAAAAATTATTTTGAACGTTAACATCTTCTTTCATTCCATCAATAACGCCTCCGCGAGCTAAAAATTTTAAAATAAAATCATTATTAAAAGTTGGAATAAAATAGCCCGCTCGACCTTCATGTTTCAGAGTTCTAACGTTGCCACCCAATCCATTATAGGCTTGCGAAAGTGATATAAAATAGCCTTTTTTTGGATTCAAACGATTGTTGGTTTTGTCAAGAGTTATGGTTTGTTCAATCGTAGAATAAGTATAATTTCCTTGCAAAGATTGAGTCGCCAGCGATACGCCCTGAGTTATATTGCCAATTCTTTGATTGTTATAAGAATAAGAAATTAAATGATCTAAAAATTCTGCAATACTATAGCCGGCATTGAGCCTTAATCCAGAATTATCGGATTCATACATTCTCGAATTTCTTTTTGTAGAATTTAATTTAAAAATTTCAAAACCAGCATCAAGAGATCGACCAAGAAAATAAGGCTTGGTGTAGCTTAAATCGGCACTTAAAGCGCTATATGATTTTTGAACGCTTAAGCCTATTTTTCTACCAGTTCCAAATAAATTATTTTCACGAATTCCAGCGTTAATATTGGCGCGATCGATGGTTGAGTAACCGATTCCTAAGCTCAATTCCCCAGTTCTTTTTTCTTTAACAGTTATTTCTAAATCAACGCGATCGCCATCGCCAATTCTTTTGGTGTCGAAATCAACTTTTTCAAAAAATCCTAAATTTTCTAGACGTTGTTTAGAGCGATTTATTTTGTTAACATTATATGGATCACCCTCTCTTATTCTAAGTTCGCGACGAATTACTTCATCGATGGTCCGAGTATTGCCAAATATTCTTATTTGATCTATAAAAATTCTTGGAGTTTCATTGATTACAAATTCAATATCGATGGTTTTTTTGTCGCGATCGCGTTTTAAAATCGGTTCAATATTAGCGAAAGCATAAGATTTTTCCGACATGATTTCTATCATCTTATTAATGCTTTGCTCGATTGATTCACCACTATAAATTTGCCCAGTTTTGAATGAAATATTTTTATATAAAATTTCTGGATCAAATTTCTCAACATGATTGTTAATTATTATCTCACCAAATTTATATTTGATACCCTCATCAACCAAAAATGTGATGAAAAAATTATCTTTATTACGATTGATTTGAGCTAGAGCCGATGTGGTTTCAAAGTCTGCAAAGCCATTATTATTATAAAATCTTCGCAGAATTTCTTTATCAAATTCGATGCGATCGGAGTCGTAAATATCGCTTGATGATAAAAATTTCCACCATACAGATTTTTTGGTAGAAATTTGCTCGCTTAATTCGCGATCGGAAAACTCTTTATTGCCAATGAAATAAATTTCCCCAATACTCGCTTTTGGACCTTCATTGATTTCGTAAATTAATTCAATGCGATTTTTTTCTTTGCTAATAATTTTGGGTTCAATTTGAGTTAAAAATCTTCCGCTTTTTACATAAATTTCATTGATTCTTTTTATATCACTCTCTAGGCGTGATCGTGAGAAAACGCTACGTTTTTTGAGAGTTATTTCGGATAATAAAATCTCTTCCTCTATTTTTCTATTTCCAATAAATTTTGTTTCATAAATTATAGGATTTTCAACGATCTCGACAATTATATTTTTATTTTTTTGGAATATTTTAACTGCTGAAAAAAGCTCGGTTTCCAAGAGATTTTTACGAATAATTTCGATATTTTTTTTAAAATTTTTATCAATTTTAAAATTTTCAAAATATTGGGTTATGGTTGATTCTTCAACTCTATCAAGACCGTTGATGGTTATTTTTTCTTGAGCAAATGAATTTTTTATGAAAGTAAAGCAAAATAATAATGCCAAAAAATTTTTGATTACAATTTTGAGTGGCGCCATTTTTTTGCGGTGTGATCGTAGCATTTTTAAAAAATTTAATTTTTTTTTACAAACAATAAAAATAAAATTCTTTTGAAGCAATGGCTTTTTAATTGAAATATAATTTAAAATAAAATTCTCAATTCTTTAGCTTGACATTGATTTTAAATTGAGAAAAAATGACGAAAATTTTTCAAAGTGCTTTAGGTGCTTTTTAACAAGACCGTAACAAAATAATTAATTTCTTAACTTAAATTTAAACGGTTGTGTTAAAAATATTTTCTTTACTACTTTTATTGCCTAATTTGGCATTTGGAGCAAGCTCTTTAGATAATTTGTTTAAATCATCGCAACGCTCGCATATTCAAATTGTTGGCTCTTCGACGGTGTATCCTTTTGTTTCAACTATTGCCGAAACTTTTGGCAGAGAAACAAAATTTAAAACTCCGATCGTTGAAGCCACAGGAACGGGTGGGGGCTTTAAATTATTTTGCTCAGGAATAGGCTATGATTTCCCAGATTTTGTTAATGCCTCAAGAAAAATTAAACCAAGCGAAAAAGAAAAATGCACAAAAAACGGCATTAATGTTGGTGAAATAAAAATTGGTTATGATGGCATAGTTCTTGCCAATTCTGTTAATGGTCAAAAATATAATTTAACTAAATCGCAAATTTTCTTGGCATTATCGGCGCAGGTTCCAAATGATCGTGGTGAGTTAGTCGATAATTTTTATAAAAATTGGCAAGAAATTGATAAAAATCTTCCAAAAATAAAAATTGCAATTTATGGACCGCCATCAACTTCAGGAACACGCGACGCCTTTGTTGAACTGGTGATGCTTGATGCGTGCGAAAACAATTCTGTTTTTGTAAAAAAATATCCAGACGAAAAAGTTCTTCATAAAAAATGTCAAATTATTAGATCAGACGGAGCATTTATTGAGGCGGGTGAAAATGATAATTTAATAGTTCAAAAATTAAAAAATGACAAAAATGCTCTTGGCATTTTTGGCTTTAGTTTTCTTCAAGAAAATCAAAATTCGATACAACCTTCATTGATTAATAACACCATTCCGACCTTAGAAAATATTGTTTCGAGAGTTTATAAAATTTCGCGCCCACTTTATGTTTATTATAAAAAAGAGCATCTTAATTTAATTGATGGAATGAAAGAATTTATCGCAGAAATTGTTAACAAAAATACCCTCGGCAATGAGGGTTATCTTCTGCAAACGGGACTCATACCTTTATCTAATCAAGAAATTGAAAAGATCGAGGTTGGGTTACGAAAAAATTTGTAAAAATTCTTTCGTAGTTTTTTAAGAGGTCTTCACTTACCAAATTATTTTTAATTTGGCTTGTTGATAGGCTTCTCGTCTTTAACTGTCAAAATATCGAAACTATGATTTTTATTCCTTTAGCCGTTGTAGTTACGTTATCGATAGTTAGTTCTTTAACTTAAGATAACTCTAGCTCTTGATTTCAAAAAAATTAAGTTTTTTTAAACTTAAAAAACTGAAATCTAGATAACGCTAGCATCTTCTTTTTTTGAAAGATGAGGGGTTTATCCAAGTGATAATCTCTGCTACGCATGCCCGCCGAGAAAAGCTTCTCGGCGGGTTTTTTAATTGTTGTGAAATTTTATAATGATTATCAATTTTTATTTTAACAGTTAATTTTTATAAAAAATAGTTGTTGTAATAAAAAGTTTTAGGATTTATAAATAAAAAATAAATTATAAATTTCACCATTTAAATCATTCACCATATGGTTGCCAAAACAAAAACCTTCTCTTTTAGCGGTATTGATGCCGATCCCGTTGATGTTCAAGTTAAAATTTCCAACGGAAATCCACTTTTTTCAATTGTTGGTTTGCCTGATAAATCGGTCGGCGAATCGAAAGAGCGCGTTCGTGGTGCCATTACATCGACGGGTCTTTCTTGGCCTTTTGAAAAAATCACCGTCAATTTAGCGCCAGCAAATTTACAAAAAGAAGGCGGTCATTTTGATTTGGCAATCGCTCTTGGCATCATGGTTGAAATGGGGGTTTTGCCACAATATTTGCTGGATAAATATTTTATTATGGGTGAACTTTCTTTGGACGGCTCGGTAAATAGTGTGGCGGGAATAATTTCATCGGCGATTAGCGCTAATCAAATGGGTTGTGGTATAATTTGTCCACAAGCAAATGGCAAAGAAGCGGTGTGGGCTGGCGATGTTGAGGTTATTGCAACACCCGATATTCTTAGTTTGGTCAATCATTTAAAAGGGGAACAAATTTTAAATCGCCCCGAAAATTTCCAAAATTTCCAAAATAATAAATATCCGGATTTTGCTGATGTCAAAGGTCAGGAACAAGCTAAAAGAGCGCTTGAAATTTCCGCCGGCGGTGGACATAATATTTTAATGATTGGCTCACCGGGGAGCGGAAAAACAATGTTGGCTTCACGAATTCCAAGTATTTTACCAGATTTAGAATTAATGGAAATACTTGAAATAAACATGATCGCCAGCGTTAGCGATAAAATTAATGACGGCAAACTTATAACCTCACGCCCATTTCGCGAAGTCCATCATTCATGTTCAATGCCAGCAATGGTTGGAGGTGGCGCTAAGGTAAAACCGGGTGAGGTTTCTTTGGCTCATAATGGCGTTTTATTTTTAGATGAATTGGCGGAATTTCCAAGGCAAGTTCTCGACTCTTTGCGTCAACCGCTCGAAAATCAAGAAATCACCATTTCTCGGGCAAATTCTTGCGCCACTTATCCAGCAAATTTTCAATTAATTGGAGCGATGAATCCTTGTCGTTGCGGATTTTTAGGCGATGCTACTAAAGAATGCAAAAGAGCTCCGATTTGTGGCGAAGAATATAAAAATAAAATTTCGGGACCATTACTCGATCGCATTGATATCGTTGTTGAAGTTGGGCAATTTGATTTTTTTGCGGGTCATGAAAATAATTTAAAAAGCGAATCTTCGGAAGTTATAAAACAAAGAGTTTCGGCAGTGCGAGAACTACAAAAACAACGCTTTTCGCAATTTGAAGAATTGCAAAATATCTCAATGTTAAATTCAAAAATTGAAGGAAAATTTCTTGATAAATTTTGTAAAATTGACGAGGATTTACAAAATATTTTACAAAATTTTGTAACAAAAAACAGAACTTCAATTCGCGGAATAACTAGGATTTTAAGGGTGGCAAGAACGATTGCCGATATGGAAAATTGTGAGGGAATTGAGAGGAGGCATTTGCTGGAGGCCATCTCCTATCGAAAAAAAATATAAAATCCTCGTCAATCCTCGTCGAATTTTAAGCGCTTACTTCGTTGTTCATCGAACCCTCAAAGCTCAATGTATTAAAATACATTTTCGCTTTTCGTCTCTCGAACGCCTCGTAATCATCTTAAAATTCTTAGAGGAT
>JBIIFQ010000058.1:0-6519 GCA_044237235.1 Rickettsiales bacterium | reverse complement strand
TTTGCTTTTAAAAAAAATTTTGCAAAAATTAATAACAAAATCAAAACTTAATACTAAGTTAATTTATAATTCAAATTTTTTAACAATTTTATTCGCGAATGAGAAATTTTTCTTTTGCCTACAAAACATCATTTCTCATTGTTACCTTTACGTTTTTCATCAACGACGCCTTGGCTCTTGATAAAATTGCTAATAATCCTTACTTAAAAAAAACCACAATAATTGAAGATCAAAAGGCTTTAGACGATAAAAAAATTGAGCAAAAAAAACTGGATGAAGACGCTAAAAATAACGCAGAACTTGGCGATTTTGGCGTTATTAAAGATGTTGTTGGGGAAGATAAAGTTATCAAAAAGAAGCCTGATAGCGAAGAAGATTCTATTTTTCTTAACAAAGATATTTTTAACGAAAAAACTAAAGAAAAATTACGCAAAATTATTCCACAAATCCCGCAAATTGAAATCAAAAAATTAAAAATTACCAACAGAATAATTAGCGATTTATCGCTCACCGATCACATTCAAAACAGCGAAGCAAAAAATGAATTTCGCGATATAACTGGAGCGATTCGCTATTATTTATCCGCTCAATTAAATCAAAATTTTGAAATTTATGGATTAGCCAAACTTACCAGATTTGACAATAATAACGACATTGATCGCCGTGAAAATAGCAGTAAAAAAGGCAATTCACGCACATTTGAAAATTTAGGAATAAATTTAAGCGAATTAAGTTTAAAATATTCCAAAGATAATAGCTCTTTAATCGCTGGCAAATTTACTACCAATTTTGGCACTGCATGGCGCTGGAATAAAGGGATATTTGTGCATTCGGTGGCGCAAAATTATGCTTTAACTGAAAAACTTGGCTTCACCGCAATCACCAAATATGGCGACTTAAAAAAAACTGGAATTTATAATTTTTCATTAAGTTTATTTACCAATGATCGCAAAAATCTTGATAATAGTTTATTGCATCGTAAACATAGCGATACCAAGTCTGAAGCCATTGCTGGCGATACTCGAAGCCTATCTTCATTCACTCTTGCCACCGACATTAACTTTGAATTTAAAGAAAAAGAAAAGCTTTCTTATCATATTGCTTATTCAAAATTGGGAGTTAATAAAAATAGCACTGCCGTTTCACTCGATAGATTAAAAAAGCAAGCGGGCGTTGTTTTTGGCATGAATTACAAATTTCCAATTCAAAAAAATTTAGATTTGGAAACTATTTTAGAATATGCTAAAATCAAAAATATTAATGGTGAATCAGCAATTTCTGATCAATATTTTACTTCTAATTTTATTTTAAAATATCTCTCAAATTATAGTTTAATGATTGGCAATTCAAACAATAAGAATAAAAACCGACTAAGCTCGGGAGAGTCTTTAAATGTTTCCGAAATTAATCTTGGTTATGAATTTAATAAAAATGCAATTTTTGATAAATTAACCACTCAAATTGGTTATTATCAAACTCTAACTAAGACAATGAATAAAACCAATAAAGACAAAGCTTTCGGCTTTTTAATTCGATATTATAAAAATTTTTAATGATGAAAAAAATTATTTTAGCGGTTCCAAAAGGAAGAATTCTTGAAGAATTGGAGCCCTTGTTAAAAAAAATAGCAATAATTCCCGAAGCGGAATTTTTCAACGAAAAAACCCGCAAACTCACTTTTTCAACTAATTTTTCTAATTTAGAAATAATTAAAATTAGAAGTTTTGATGTGGCAAGTTTTGTTAGATTTGGTGGCGCCGATATCGGAATATGTGGAAAAGATGTAATTGAAGAATTTTCTTCGTCAGAATTTTATTCAATTCTTGATCTTAAAATTGGCAAATGTCGACTTTCTTTAGCCAAACAAAGTAATTGTCAAAAAAATTTATTAACCCTCAAAAACACTAGAGTAGCAACTAAATACACCAAAATTACTCAAGAATATTTTGCAAAAAATGGCATTCAAGCCGAGATTATAAAACTAAATGGCTCAATCGAAATTGCTCCAAAATTAAATTTATGCGATTTTATAATAGATTTAGTAAGCTCTGGCAAAACTCTTCAAGAAAATAATATGATTGAAGTTGAAAAAATTTTAGATGTGAGCTCTTATTTAATTGTTAACAGAACCGCACTTAAAACTAAGAATATTGAAATAAATCAATTTATAAAAATGTTTAATGTTTAGTAGAAAAAAATTAAAACACATTTTTAAAATTTCTATTGTTTTTGTTAATTTATTTTTTTCATTTCAAGCTAAATTATTGGCTCAAAATTCAAGTGCCTTTAATAATATTAGAAATACCACAGGAAACGATTGCAAAACCTATGACGAAAAAAAATCTGTTAAAGGAACTTGCTACACTTCGGAATATAGTGCTACTAATGAACAATGCATCAAAAATGAATTAAAATTCGATCCATTCGGAACAAATGACGATTTGGAATGGAATTATGGCAATCAATCTTGTCTGGGATTTATGGCGGGAGCTGGAACAGCATTAGAAGCTGCTTTCATTGGTTGCAGAGTATTGTGTCCATCTCCAGCTGGAATTGGCGATCCCATAAGAGAACTTGCCAAAAGTAATTTTCATAGAACAGTATCAACAATAGCAAAGCCTCTAATGGGAGCTGGTAATTCTGCAGGCTCAGCTGCAAGCGGAGGAATGCCAGTAGGTCCAATGACTGGAGCCGAATTAATGACTCTTGGCTACAGGTGCGTAATGATGGCGCCGGTGGGATCCAATCCTTGTTGTATTGCCCTTTATTCTTGTGGTGCAGCCACCGGAACTGCAATAGGAATTTTAGGTGGAATGTGGGGTCTTGCTAAAGAATATTATAATAATGTTCATATTTGCGGAAGGGGCTGGAAAGTTTGGAAAAATGATGAAGATGAATATTCAAAAAATGGCGTTGAAAAAAAGGTTTTATCTGATGGGATTTACAAAAAAGCTTTGGGATTATTTAGCGAAACAAAGAGCAGTGGGGTTGAATTCAAAGGCGCCGAAACTTATTGTTCAACAAACGCTGGCAGTTCTGTTGCCTCAAAACGTTTTTGCGATAATTCCAGTTATTTTAATATTTCATCAAATGAAATTACAAAAGGAGCGGATTTTCCTGGGTCTAGTAAAGAAAAACGCGAATATCGAGAATTTCTTTATCAAGGCATTGAATATGAAGACGATAGTTCAACAGCATGTTTAAATCCAGAAGATGACACGGGTAAGGATGTTTGGGAAAAATTTTTAGGCTACAAAGGCGGTGGTAAGCAAAAATATTATTTTCGTGGTTCGGGTCAAATGCCAAATTTTGCTTGCTCTCGATTTTTACAAGGGGGGCGTAAAGATTTAAAAGGTCTTCAAGCATTCACTTGTTGCAATGAAAAGAGTCAAAACACGATTTGTTTAGAAGGAACGGATTTTGAGCATAAATTTTGTCGAGTAGGAGAGGATTGCACGGCTTTTCTAGCAGGCAACAGAAGAACTTTGTCGGTAAAATATAAAATCTTTGAATCAGAAGCAAATCCTGGTTATATTTGCGCCAAAACATATACAGCATGTCCTTACGACCACAATGTTCAAGGCGGAACTGACGTATCAGAAGAATATGTAATGAATCCACGAATCAGAACCAATTTTTGTCAATATATGAATCATTGCACAAAATTGCCTCCTTCTTCTAAATATAATTATTTCGATCCGGATACATTCTTTTTGGCTGAATCTTGTCAAGATTTAGTAGGAGATTCGCAATTCGTTTCTAAATCTCAAATGAAAGTTACTAACAAAATTCCAACCCTAAATTCTAGAAACTTTTCCGCACCAATGATTCAATGCTTTAAAGAAACTCTGGAAAATAATTTCTTACAAAAAGAAGGCATGACAATTTGTAATGATCGCGATGAAAAACCAATAAAAGATAAAACTCACCCCAATGGTTATTGTAAAGTAAGTGGTGAAGAAACGATAAAAGGGCGAGTAAAAAATCGAACATTTTTTCAAAAGATTCAAGATCGTTTTCGTATTCCAATAAAAATTGCACTAATCTTATCGGTGGTATTTTTTGGTTTTAATATTTTATTAGCAACCCCAGAAGCTTTCATAAACAAAAAAACAGTAATGACTTATTTATTGAAATTTGGTTTAGTCTATTTCTTCTCTCTGGGCAACGCTTGGCAAGGACTTTTCATGGATTCAATCATGAATTTATCTTCAGAATTTTCTGACATAACTTTTCTACCGCAATCTATAACCGAAAAATCAGGAAAAGGAACTGACGGATGCGATTTTCCAAAATATAATTATCAATCAATCATTGATGAACAGCCTGATATCCTGACGAATGCAAAATATCCTCCGAATAAAAAATATTTAAGAATTTGGGATACGCTTGATTGTAAAATAGCTCGGGCTTTGGGTTATGGTCCAGAAATATCAACCCCAAATTTAGCTAAAATGATATTTTCTGGATTTCTAACTGGCGGACTCGGAATAACATTTTTCTTCGCGGCTTTTGCCTATGGATTTATGTTAATTTCAATAGTTATGAGAGCAATTCACATCACTATAATGTCAATAATGGCTATAATTTTATTAATCTATGTTTCGCCACTTACAATTGTTTGTGCAATGTTCGAAAGGACCAAAGGTATTTTCGAAAATTGGTGGAAGCAAATGCTCGGATTCATTTTACAACCGATGATTTTATTTGCTTATGTTGGCTTAATGTTAACAGTTTTCGATAATATGTTTATTGGAACCGCCAGATTTAATTCCGTCCTCAATGACTCTTCCATATTGCCAAAAGTTAATTGTGATAGTTATACAGATAACGGTAAAAATTATATTCCGTCAGATACAAGTGTTTATTGTATATTTAATTTTGGAAAATATTCAAATTATACCGGTTTAGAATTATTTGATTTAGCTATGCCGATTTTAACTAGCTTAAATCCTACAAAAATTCGCACCATATTTCAATCGGCAATTATAATGTTTGTGTTCTTGCAATTTTTTGACAAGATAACAACTGTAGCTGCAAAATTAGTTGGAGGCGCCGAATTAAAATCTGATTCAGGAAGTGCGATGCTAGATCAAGTGAAAAAAATTACTAAAGGAGTTCAAGATAGAGCCTTGAATACGGTTAATCGTGCCGCCACTAAACAGATTCCGAATGCAATAAAAAATAGAATAGGGAAAAATTCAGAAAAAGATAGCCCTCCGCCTCCTAAATCAGATGCGAAAGGCGGCGACAACACAGGTGGTGGAGCTGGTGGTGGAGCTGGTGGTGGAGCCGGTGGTGGAGCTGGCGATGGAACCTAGTGAAAAAAGCTTGAAACTGATTTTAGTTAATCTAACTCCGACCATCTAATATCAAATTAAAATAATTTCTGGCAAAAAAATTTAATTCATTAAAAAATTCTTTGCACGCTTTTTGCGATGAGTCATTATCGCAAAACGATGCGCCTCATCACGTAATCTTTGTAAATAATGCATTAAAGGCGAATTTTTTTCCAAAGTAAAAGATTCTTTATTGACTTGATGAAAATATTCTTCGCCAGCGTTGCGATTTTTGCCCTTAGACATGCAAATAAATGGAATTTTTATATTTAATTCACTAAAAATTTTTTGAGCGGAAGATAGTTGACCAAGCCCGCCATCGATAATAATTAAATCTGGATATTCATTGGTTTTTAATTTTGAAAATCGACGCAACAAAACTTGTTCGAGCATCGCGGTATCATCTTTTCCTTCTTTAATTAAAGACTTTTTATCATTATCGATTTCAGCTTTATTTTTAATATTAAATTTACGATAACCACTTTTTATAAAACCATCTGCTCCAGCTGTTATCATGGCTCCAACTGCATTTTGTGAAGCGGTATGGCTATTATCATAAACTTCAATTCTTTGCGGAATTTTTGCTAAACCAAAAGCTTTTTTAAGCTCGAGAAGCAATTGTTTATTACTTAAATTATGCGAAATTTTTTGCTCCAAAATTTGCATCGCGATTCTTTCATGATCTTTGATTAAAGCCATTTTATCGCCTTGTTTTGGAATCAAAATTTCTACCTTTTTTTGATTATTTAACGATGATAAATATTGTTCCATTAATTTTTTTTCTTCAATCTCCAAGCCACTAACAACATTAGTCGGCGGAGCTTCATTCAAATAAAATTGCCCGATAAATCCCGTTAATAATTCAACTAAATTTTTACCATCATCAATATCGTAAAAATAAGGTCGTGCGCCATAATTTTGCCCAAGTCGATAAAAAGAAACATAAATGCAAACTCTGCCATTAATCTCAACCGCCACAATTAAATCAAAATCTTTAGCATTATCAAAATTAATATTTTGTTTAGCTTGAATTACGTCTAAAGATTTAATTTTGTCGCGATAAATTAAAGCTTTTTCATATTCAAAATTAGCGCTATAAAATTGCATTTTTTGACGAAAAAATTCTTGAACTTCTTGCGATTTTCCACATAAAACATTTATAGCATTTTTAATATTTTCC
>JBIIFQ010000057.1:0-6559 GCA_044237235.1 Rickettsiales bacterium | reverse complement strand
AGGTGCTAAATTAGTACTTTCAGGCACCAAGGAAGAAAAACTTCAACAGCTTGCTTCAGAAATTTCCGAGGATTGTAAATATCTCGCTTGTAACTTATCAAACATAGCTGAAGTTGAAGATTTATTTGACAAAGCTGAAAGTCTAGTCGGTCAAATCGATATTCTAGTTTGCAACGCCGGCATCACTAGAGATAGCTTGATTCTTAGAATGAAAAATGAAGATTTCGATCATGTGATCGATGTCAATCTCAAATCAACTTTCATATTAAATCGCAATGCTATTAAAAAAATGTTGCGTCGTAAAAATGGTCGAATCATCAATATCGCTTCAGTTGTTGCGTTAACCGGCAATCCGGGTCAAACAAATTATGTTGCTTCTAAAGCTGGGATGATTGGCATGACTAAATCAATGGCGCAAGAAGTCGCTTCGCGCGACGTCACTATCAATTGCGTTGCCCCCGGATTTATTGAAAGCCCAATGACCGAAGTTTTAACCGAACAGCAAAAAAATGCAATTTTAGCAAAAATTCCTGCTGGAAAAATGGGTTCATCGCAAGATATCGCCAATGCGGTTGCTTTTTTATCAAGCCCTGAAGCCAATTACATCACGGGAACTACAATTCATGTCAATGGTGGCATGTTTATGAATTAAAGTAAAAAATTATGTCAAACACTCACAAAACTAAAGTGGCTATTATCGGCTCTGGACCTGCTGGCTATAGTGCCGCGATTTATTGTGCTCGCGCCAATCTTCAACCAATTTTAATTAATGGCAACCAACCAGGTGGACAATTAACCATCACTACCGATGTTGAAAATTATCCAGGATTTGCCACCGCGATTCAAGGTCCTTGGTTAATGGAGCAAATGGAAAAACAAGCTCTTCACGTTGGCACTCAAATTATTTTTGATCATATTTCTGAAGTAGATTTTTCCAAACGTCCTTTCAAATTAATCGGCGAATCGGGCGATATTTTTGAAGCCGAAACCGTGATTATTTGCACTGGAGCTCAAGCTCGCTGGCTCGGATTAGATTCCGAAAAAAAATTCCAAGGTTTTGGCGTTTCCGGTTGCGCTACTTGCGATGGATTCTTCTTTAAAAATAAAGAAGTAATGGTGATTGGTGGCGGAAACAGCGCGATTGAAGAAGCAATTTATTTAACTAATCACGCCTCAAAAGTTTATGTTGTTCATCGTCGCGATAAATTTCGTGGCGAAAAAATCATGCAAGATAGACTTTTTGCTAATAAAAAAATTGAAGTAATTTGGAATCACGAACTTGATGAAGTTTTGGGTAGCGAAACTCCGAAATCGGTTACGGGCGCAAGGCTAAAAAACACCGTTGATGGTTCGGTTAAAGAGATGAAAATCGACGGAATTTTCATCGCGATTGGTCACAAACCAAACTCAGAAATGTTCAAAAATACCGGAATTGAAATCGATAATGAAGGTTATATTATTACCAAACCCAACTCAACTGCTACCGCAGTAAAGGGCGTTTTTGCAGCGGGCGATATTCAAGATAAAATTTATCGTCAAGCGGTAACGGCAGCTGGCACTGGATGCATGGCGGCTCTAGAGGTTGAAAGATTATTATCGCATTAATTTTTTAAAAACAACATTCAATATTTACGCTTGAATGTTGTTTAATACCATTTTCAATAAAAAACCATCACTTAAGAACCGTAAATTAAGTAAAATATTTTTTGTTGGAATGGTATAAATTATTGATTTGACCTTATTTTTTAAACCTTTGGGACTATTTTTTCAATCTCTTCGCGAACAATATTCTCAACCATCAATGGCAGATTTTCATTAAGCCATTTTTCAAGTTTGGGTTCCATTAAATTAATAGCTATTTTGGTAAGAGTTTCATCGCGCGCAAAATTACCAATATTATTAACAAGATTTTTTGCTTCCATAAGCTTTTTCATTGAGTTTGATGCTTGATAAATCGTTTCTTCATGAATTAAATTATAATTTATTTTTTCTAAAATTAAATTGTTTTTTTCATTAATTTCGGCATTTGCTTTTATAGAATCTTGATTGTTAATATTAACAAAATTTTGTTGTTGTTTTTTATCAAAAGAAGCCTGAATTGGCAAGACTTTCTCAACTTTTTCTTCAACTTTTTCTTCAACTTTTTCTTGAAGTTTTTCTTCAATAATATTTTTATTTTCTACAATATTTTCTTCAACTTTTTTATCAAAAGAAGCCTGAATTGGCAAAACTTTCTCAACTTTTTCTTCAACTTTTTCTTGAAGTTTTTCTTCAACAATATTTTTAATTTCTACAATATTTTCTTCGAGTTTTTTATCAAAAGAAGCCTGAATTGGCAAGACTTTCTCAACTTTTTGTTCAACTTTCTCTTCAACTTTCTCTTCAACTTTCTCTTCAACTTTCTCTTCAACTTTCTCTTCAACTTTCTCTTCAACTTTCTCTTCAACTTTCTCTTCAACATTTTCTTCAACTTTTTTATCAAAAGAAGCCTGAATTGGCAAGACTTTCTCAACTTTCTCTTCAACATTTTCTTCAACATTTTCTTCAACATTTTCTTCAACATTTTCTTCAACATTTTCTACAATATTTTCTACAATATTTTCTTCAACTTTTTCTTCAACAATATTTTTAATTTCTACAATATTTTCTTCAACTTTTTTATCAAAAGAATCCTGAATTTCCAAGGCTTCATCAACTTTTTCTTCAATCGCTTCTTCGGTTTTTTTGTTTAGAAAATCTTGCGCTGGAGTAATTTTAAGAAGAATTTGATTTTGAGTTAGATTAAAATTAATTTTATTCAAATTATTGTCATATTCATTGTTTTGAATAGGATTTAAAATATTTTTTGCACTCTCTTTATCCAAAGACGAGTCGATCTCTTGAACATTTTGTTCTTTTTTAATTTCTTCTTCGATTTTTTCAAACTCATCTTCAAATTTTGAATCAAGATAAGTTTTTAAATTTAAATCCTCAGCGATTTGATCATCAGAATTATTCCGAGTCTTTTCTTGATTATTTTTAGTAATTTCTTTTTCAAGCTCCATCAATTCAATATCAATTGGATCAATATCCTTATTGGTTTCATCAACAATTTCTTCTTCCAATTTTTGTGTCCCGTCATCTTCAAAATCATCTTCAAATTCTTCTAAATTTAACTCGTCGGCAATCTCTTTTATTTTGCTTTCGATTGAAATTTTTTGACCCAAATCTTTAACATTCAGGCTTTCATCATCTAAGTCTAAATCGATATCTTTTTGTTTGTTTAAATTTTGATTTAAATTTTTTTTACGAATATTTTCTAATTTTTTTTCAGCTTCAAAAATTAACCCAATATTTGTTTTATCAATTGAAGTTTTATCAATCTCCGCGTCGGGCAAATCTTGGCTAAAATAATTGACCGGCGACTTTTTGCTTTCAGGCTTTGGCTGTTTATTATCAAACTTGCTAAGTTTGTTTTTTATCGCCTCTAATAAACTGGATGTGTTGTTTTTATCTGCCATGAAAATAGCTAAAATTTCTTGAAATAAAATTTAATTGATGAATTATTAAAAATTAAAAATTTTTAACTGCTACCATTTATAATATTTAAATTTGGTAATTGTTATAATTCTCATTTTTATAACTATAAATTCAATTAGTTTTTTAAATAAATTCAATAAAAAATTTAATTATATCATGAAAAAAAATTTTATGCGTTATTTGCTGTGGATACTTATTGGAATCCTTGGTGCATCAGCTTTCGCGGGCATTGCCATCACTAGAGATGAAAAAATTTCTTCGCTGTGGTTCATTGTCGCTTTTGCTTGTATACAATTAATCGGTTATAGATTTTATAGCTTGTGGATTGCCACCAAAATTTTACACATAAATCCCAAAAAATTAACGCCGGCGCAAAAAATAAATGATGGCAAAGATTATGTTCCCACCAATCGTTGGGTAGTTTTTGGCCATCATTTTGCGGCGATTGCGGGTCCGGGTCCATTAATCGGTCCAACTTTGGCGGCACAATTTGGATATTTACCGGGGACCTTGTGGATATTAGTCGGATCGGTTCTCGCCGGTGCCGTTCAAGATATGATAATTTTATTTTGTTCGATGCGACGTGACGGTAAATCACTGGGCAAAATGATCGAAGATGAAATCGGTAAGGTCGCTGGAATTTGTGCTTTAGTCGGCACCTTAGCCATAATTATAATTTTGATCGCCGTGCTTGGACTCGTAATCGTAAAGGCTTTGGCTCATAGCGCTTGGGGCTCTTTTACGGTGCTAATGACAATTCCAATTGCGATGTTGGTCGGAGTTTATATTTATCATATTCGTCAAAGTGGAGTGATTGAAGCTAGTATTGTTGGAGTATTTTTATTCTTGCTTGCGGTTTACGGCGGTAAGGTTATTCACTATGATGAAAATTTAACAAAAATCTTCGATCGCGATCCAAAATTTATTGCATTTTGTATAATTTTTTATGGATTTATGGCGGCGGTGTTGCCAGTTTGGCTCTTACTCACGCCTCGCGATTACCTTTCTTCATTTTTAAAAATTGGCACAATTTTATTGTTAGCAATTGCCTTATTAATTTTTCAACCGCAAATCCAAATGCCAGCTTTAACCAAATTTATCGATGGTTCGGGTCCAATTTTTAGTGGCAAAATTTTTCCATTTTTATTTATTACGATTGGTTGCGGAGCCATCTCTGGCTTTCACTCTCTTGTAGCTTCGGGAACGACTCCAAAAATAATTTCGAGTGAAAATGACATTCGTTTGGTGGGTTATGGCAGTATGCTTCTCGAAGGTTTTGTCGGAATTATGGCGTTAATCGCGGCTTGCGTTCTTGACCCAGCAATTTTTTTTGCCATTAACTCTTCCGCCGCCAGCCTTGGAGCCGACGCCGTTGCCACCATCAATGGTTGGGGCTTTAAACTTGATGGCAAAGAAATGGAACTTTTGGCATCGCAAATGGGTGAAAATAGTCTTTATTCGCGAACGGGTGGAGCGCCGTCTTTAGCGGTTGGAATGGCAAAAATTTTCTCTTCAGCTTTTGGTTCAAATTTACTCGCCATGTGGTATCATTTTGCGATTATGTTTGAGGCGATTTTTATTCTCACCACTCTTGATGCTGGAACCCGTGTCGCCAGATTTATGCTCGAAGATTTGCTTAAATTTCGTGATAAAAAATTGCACGAATCAGCTTGGGCAGGAATTTTTTCAAGCTTTGCGGTTGTTGGTTGTTGGGGCTATTTTTTATATGTCGGCGTGATTGATCCAAATGGCGGAGTTAATATTTTGTGGCCACTTTTCGGCATGTCGAATCAAATGTTAGCGTGCATCGCTTTAACTTTGGCGACAGTAATTATTTACAAAAATAAAAAGCAAAAAATCTATTGTTTAGTCACCGCCCTCCCCTTGATTTTTATTACATTCACCACCACTTCGGCGGTTTTGATGAAAGTATTTTCGAGCGATTTAAAAATTGGTTTTTTAGCTTCGGCAAATGCTTTAAAAGAAAAATTATTGACCAATCAAATTGTCGATGAAACGCAAATTATTAATGCTCAAAAAATGATTTTTAATCAACAGCTCGTTGCTTTTATTGCAATGTTTTTTTTAATAATTTTGTGGATTGTAATTTTTGAATCGGCGCGAAAAATATTTTTTGGTAAAAAATAAATGAAAAAAATTTTAAACATTTTTAATGAATTTAAAGAATATTTTTCGGGCGATTTTGCTTATAAAAAATATCTTGAACATCAAAAAAAACATCATAAAAATTGTCAAATAATTTCAAAAAAGCAATTTTTAAATAACCTTCGTAATGCTAAATGGAAGGGCGTAAATCGTTGTTGTTAAAATAAATTAAAACTTTATAATCGACTCTACATTAATCTCATTCAAGAATTAAATTTATGTTTAGAATTGCCATAATTGGGCGTCCAAATGTTGGAAAATCAACGCTTTTCAATAAATTAATCGGCAAAAATTTTGCCATCACTGACGACACTCCGGGAGTTACTCGTGATCGCAAAGAAGCACGTGGGAAACTTGGGCCACTTGAGTTCATTGCCATCGACACCGCGGGATTAGAACATCACATTACCGATGCTTCATTAGAAAAAAGAATGGTTGAGCAAACTCAATTTGCGGTCGATGATGCCGATTTATGTTTGTTCGTTGTTGATGGAAAATTGGGTTTAAATAATGATGATTTTTATTTCGCCGATTGGTTGCGAAAAATAAAAAAACCGACAATTTTAGTTGCTAATAAATGTGAAAATTTAAATGAAGAAATTTTCGGTAAGGAATTTTATAGATTAGGGTTCGGCAAGCCTACTGGTGTTTCTGCGGAACATAAGTTAGGTTTTATGGATTTATATGATAAAATCGCTCCCGAAATTGAAAAATATGAAGAGATTTTTGCCGAATTAAATGAAAAAAATAACGATTCATCAATTGATGAAAATTTCGTTGAAGAAAATGATGAAATCGATGATTTAGAAAATGAGAAAGAGGATAAAGAGCATCAATTTCAAATCGCCGTTATTGGCAAACCCAACGCCGGAAA
>JBIIFQ010000083.1:0-5300 GCA_044237235.1 Rickettsiales bacterium | reverse complement strand
CTCGAGCCTTACTTAAAAACTCTTCAATTTTAATTCTTGACGAAGCGACTTCTTCATTAGATTCCAAAACCGAAAGCGAAATTCAGCAATCGATTTTAGAGATTTTAAAATTACAAAATATTACGGTAATTGCGATTGCTCATAGACTTTCAACCATTAAAAATATGGATCGTATTGTGGTTATCGAAACTGGAAAAATTGTTGAAGATGATAATTTTGTAAATTTACTTAATAAAAATGATGGAAAATTTAAAGAGATGTGGAGTCATCAAATCGATGGAATGATAAATTAGGTAAAATATATTTAAGAGATTTTCAGGGTAATAAAATTACTTAAAAATTTTATTAAAAAAGCTATTGCATATAATTTTTATAACTTTAAAATAGACGAACTTAAAATATAAAAATTTGTGGTAGAAATCTTTTCGATAGCTATCTAAACCTTGATTTTCTTGGTCTCATAGAAAATTTTGGTTTTGGCTAAACCACTTTCATTTACAAAATTATGTCAAAAAGCAAAGAAATTCTTGGCCTTATTAAATTACAAGTGCCAATGGGTAAAGCAAATCCAGCCCCACCAATTGGTCCAGCTTTGGGTCAAAAAGGTTTAAATATCATGGAGTTTTGTAAGCAATTTAATGCTTTGAAACTTGATTTCGAACCAGGAACTCCGATTCCAGTTACAATCATAGCTTATAAAGATAAAAGTTTCACTTTTACAACAAAAAATCCTCCGGTGTCTTATTTAATTCAAAAAGAAATTAAATTAGCAAAAGGATCTTCAAATCCAGGAAAAGAGTCTGCTGGTAAAATTACCAAACAACAAATTTTAAATGTCGCCAAAAAGAAAATGGTCGACATGAACGCAACTAGTTTAGAAGCTTGTGCTTCAATGGTTGCTGGTTCGGCTTTGTCAATGGGTCTTGAAGTAATAGAATAATTTTTATAAAAAATGGTTATCAAAAAACAAAAAAAACAAAAGCAAGTTCAAGAAAAAATTACTGCCAAAACTCTTGAAGAAGCTATCAACAAAGTTAAGGAAATAGCAATCGCTAAAAAACGTAAATTTGTTGAATCAATCGACATCGCTGTCAATCTCGGAATCGATGCTAAACAATCAGATCAAACCGTCAAAGGTTCGGTTTTATTACCACATGGTTCGGGTAAAAAAATTAAAATTATAGTTTTCACTGGTAATGAAGATTTGCAAAAAACTGCAATCGAGTCTGGTGCTTTAATGGCTGGTCTTGAAGATCTTATATTAAAAATCGAAGGCGGATTTTTAGATTTCGACTGCTGTATTGCTACTCCAGATGTTATGCAAAAAATAAGTAAAGTTGCTAGAAAATTAGGACCCCGTGGCATGATGCCAAGTCCTAAAAATGGGACAGTTACTAATGATGTCAAAAAAGCGGTGAGCGATGCCCTAAAAGGTAAAGCAGATTTTAAAAATGATAAAGGCGGAACTGTTCATTGCTTAGTTGGTAAAGTTAGTTTTGAAACAGAAGCTCTTTTGGAAAATGCTAAAGCGGTTATTAAAGCTATAAAAGACGCAAAACCAGAAAATGCTAAAGGCAAGTTTGTAAAAGCTTTTTATGTTAATTCAACAATGGGCCCTTCAGTTGAAGTGGCAGTTGAATCGGTTTAATTGAAATTTTTTAGCAATGAATAGAAATCAAAAATCAAATTTAGTTTCGTCATTAAAAAGCACCCTAATCGGAAGTGCTTTTGTGGCTGTAATTCATTACAGAGGAATGACGGACAAACAATTATACGATCTTCGTGTCTCCCTAAAATCAAAGGGTTGCAACATTAAGATTTCCAAAAATACTTTAGTAAAAGTTGCCATTAAGGGAACTGAACTTGAAACTTTGTCTCAACATTTAGTTGGACCAGTTGCGGTTCTTTATTCTCAAGATCCAGTAGCTCTTGCCAAAGTTATTTCTGATACCGCCAAAAAGGTAGAGGTTATTAAAATCGTTACAGGTTTTTTCAATAAATCTTTAATGTCAGAAACTGCCATAAAAGAAATGGCAAAACTTGGATCTCTCGACGAAGTTCGCGCTTCATTTGTTGGATTACTCAAGGGTACGCAGTCGAAATTTGTTAGAGTTCTTAACGCTCCAAAAGACGGTTTGGCAACTCTTAAAACACAATAATTATAAAAATTCTATTAACTTAAAACAAAAAGAAATATGTCAGTAAATTTAGAACAAATTGCAGAAACATTATCAACACTTACCGTGCTTGAACTTGCCGATCTAAGCAAAAAATTAGAAGAAAAATGGGGAGTTTCAGCCGCATCTTTCGCAACCGCAGCTCCAGCGGCCGCAGCAGCAGTAGCTGAAGTAAAAGATAAATTCGAAGTAGTTTTAATTGCTGCCGGAGATAATAAAATTAACGTAATTAAAGAAGTTAGAGCTATAACAGCTCTTGGTTTAAAAGAAGCCAAAGATCTAGTTGAAGGCGCTCCTAAAACTTTAAAATCTGATGTTCCAACTGCAGAAGCTGAAGAAATCAAAAAGAAACTTGAAGCTGCTGGTGCGAAAGTTGAATTAAAATAGTTTTTAATTAAACTAAATAAAGCCAATCATTCGTGATTGGCTTAAGCATTTATTGGGTATTTATTTTTTATAAATTACCTAGTTTTAAAATTGATTAAAAATCCGAATAAAATTTATTATGGTTCAATCAAGAAATTTCGACCAAACTCTTCTAAGAAAAAGTTTTAGCAACAACCAAGATAGAGAAGGAATACCTCATTTAATTTCCCTGCAAAAAGAATCATATGAAAAATTTCTTCAGGCAAATGTTAAAGCTGAAGAGCGTAAAAACATTGGTATACAATCCGTTTTTAATTCATTTTTTCCAATTTCAGATTCAGCTGGAAAAGTTTCGGTTGAATTTATAAGCTATTCATTAAAAGAACCAAGACATGAATATAGCGAATGCTTATCGGCTGGTAAAACCTTTTCATCGGCACTTAGTGCGCACTTACGTTTAATATTGTGGCACCAAGAAGAGGGTAGCGAAATAAAAGAAATTCGTTCAATCAAAGAACAAGAAGTTTACTTATGTGAAATACCTTTAATGACCGATAGTGGAAGCTTTATTTTCAACGGCGCAGAGCGTGTTATAGTTTCTCAAATGCGTAGAGCTCCGGGTGTATTCTTTGATAGTGAAAATGTTAAAATTTCTGGTTCAAAATCTTATACTGCAAAAATTATTCCACATATTGGATCTTGGTTAGATTTTGAATATGATAGCAAAGATATTTTGCACTTTAGAATTGACAAAAAAAGAAAAATTCCAGCCACAACCTTATTAAGAGCCATTGGACTTACTTCAGAATCAATTATTCAAAATTTCTACGGATCTCTTGAAACTTCAGTTGGTAAAAAAGGTTGGGCATTAAAATTTGATCAACAGCTTTTTAATACCAAAAAAATTCAACATGATTTAATTTGCCCAAATAGCGGTGAAGTTGTTGTCAAAGAAGGAACTAAAATCAACAAAAAATTAATTGAAAAACTTCAAGAAGAAAAATTTGACAGCTATTTGTTAACCGACGAAGCCTTACTCGGATTTGTCTACGCCCAAGATTTAATTGAAGCCGAAACCGGTGAAATGTTGCTCGAGGCCGGTTCAATTGTAACTGCCGAAAGTTTAGAAATTTTACAAAAATTAAATTTCAAACATGTTTCAATAATCAACCCAAGTAAATCTGATATTGGACCATACATTTATAACACTCTTTTAGTTGATAAAAATATCACGCAAAAAGATGCATTATTCGATATTTATAAAGCAGTTAGGTTGGGAGAGGCACCATCTTCAGTTGAAGTTGCTAAAAATTATTTTGATAATTTATTTTTCAACGATACCAGATATAATTTATCGGATGTTGGTCGTATGAAAATGAATCATCGACTCGGGCTTGAGATTTCAACAGCCACTTTATTCTTAACTAGTAAAGATGTTGAGCAAACTATCAAAATTTTAAGTAAAATTAAACATAATGATCTTAAAACTGATGATATCGATAACCTTGCGAATCGTCGTGTTAGAGCAGTTGGTGAATTAGTCGAAAACCAAATGAGAATTGGTATGGCTAGAGTTGAAAAATCGATTATTGAAAAAATTAATTCAGTCGATGTCGATACTTTAATGCCCCAAGCAATCATCAACTCAAAACCATTAATTACCTCGGTAAAAGATTTCTTTGCCACGTCGCAATTGTCACAATTTATGGATCAAACCAATCCATTATCCGACATTACGCATAAACGTCGTTTATCGGCGCTAGGACCAGGTGGACTTACTCGCGAAAGAGCGGGATTCGAAGTTCGTGACGTTCATCCAACTCATTATGGCAGAATTTGTCCAATTGAAACTCCTGAAGGTCAAAATATCGGTTTGATTAACAGCTTGGCAACATATGCTAGAGTAAATGATTTCGGCTTTATCGAAACGCCATATCGCAAAGTTGTTAATGGAAAAATTACTAGCGAAGTTCAATATTTATCAGCAATGGGCGAGGTTAATTTTGCCATAGCTCCTTCAAATGTTGAAGTTGACGAAAAAGGAATTATAAAATCTGATCTAATTAGTTGCCGTAAAAATGGTGAATTCATTATGTTGACGCCTGATAAAATTGATTATATTGACGTATCAACTAAGCAAATAGTTTCAATTGCAACCACATTGATTCCATTTTTAGAAAATGATGATGCCAATCGTGCATTGATGGGTTCAAACATGCAACGTCAAGCGGTTCCATTGCTTCGTCCCGATGCTCCATTGATTGGAACTGGAATGGAGGCAGTTATCGCCACTGATTCAGGCGCGGCGGTTCGTTCTAAAAATGATGGAATAGTTAAATTTGTTGATTCTTCCAAAATTATTATTGAATATCTTGACGAAGAAGGTTTTGCAAAAATCGATATTTGTAATTTGAAAAAATATGTCAGAACTAACCAAGACACTTGTATTAATCAGCGCCCAACTATTGAAGTCGGTCAATTTGTAAAAGCTGGACAAATTATAAGCGATGGTCACAGTATTGCCAATGGCGAGATTGCGCTCGGAAAAAATGTCCGCGTTGCTTTCATGCCTTGGAACGGATATAACTTTGAAGACTCGATCATTATTTCTGAAAAACTTCTAGCCGACGATACTTTCACTTCGATTCATATCGAAGAGCTTGAAGTGGTCGCCCGCGATACTCGTTTAGGGCCCGAAGAGATTACTCGCGACATTCCAAATGTAAGCGAAGAAATTCTTACCAAACTCGACGAAGA
>JBIIFQ010000218.1:0-17321 GCA_044237235.1 Rickettsiales bacterium | reverse complement strand
ACGCGAATCTTGCAAAATTTATAAGCTGCCGCGCAGGCAGCTTAGAAATAAAAAAATAGTATTCTCCAATATATTTGATAATAAGCTGCCGCGCAGGCAGCTTAGAAAAACAAAAATAAATGAAGTTGAATAAATAAAGGATAAGCTGCCGCGCAGGCAGCTTAGAAATTCATTAGTGTCGGTAATATCAATCCAATCGGATAAGCTGCCGCGCAGGCAGCTTAGAAATTATAAATATTTATAAAACTAGTGTTGACAAAATAAGCTGCCGCGCAGGCAGCTTAGAAAAAGCGTTGCTAAAGCCATAAACAATGCGTCCAATAAGCTGCCGCGCAGGCAGCTTAGAAATTGAGGAGTATCACCAGTACCAGTAGCAGAAGATAAGCTGCCGCGCAGGCACTTAAAAAACTGAATGAAAAAAATTTTACAACTTTAATATTTCTAAAACGGAATAAAAATTCGCACCAAAAGTCCGCCATATTTTTTGGAATCATCTAAGGAAATTCTGCCACCGTGCGAGGTGATGGAATCAAGTGCAATCGCCATTCCAAGCCCCGATCCCATCGATTCATTAACCTTGTCAAGATTGCGTGAATTATCAATGCGATAAAATGGTTTAAAAACATTTTGCCGTTCTTTTTTTGGAATTCCCGGTCCATCATCTTCAATTTCAATAATTAAATTATTTTGCGAAAGATAAGTATTTAAATAAACTTTATTTGCATGATTCAAGCCATTATTTATAAGGTTTTTCAAGGCTCGATTGAGTGCTAGTTTTTTTATCGGAATTTCAAAATTATCAGCTATTTTTGTTTCATAACTTATATTATGATTCATTTTTAAGTAATAACTTATAATTTTTTCTACTAAAAATTTATTAATTTTGATAATATTTATTTTTTCTTTATCATCGCCACGAGCAAAATCTAAATATTCATTTACTAATTTTTCCATGTCATGAACATCGTTTTTTAAATCATCAATTTCGGGGCTTTGTTTTAACATTTCAAGTTGCAATTTCATGCGCGTAAGCGGAGTGCGTAAATCATGCGAAACCGCCGAAAGCATATCAGTTCTTTGCGAAATTTGACGCATCACTCGCTCTTTCATTTTAATAAAAGAAATTGTCAGTGAACGAATTTCTTGCGAACCGCTTGGGCGTATATTTGATACATCTTGACCTCGACCAAATTTTTCCGCCAAATCACTTAAATTTTTTAACATTTTAATTTGATTCCTAAAGAAAATAATTGAAATTACCGAGGTTAAAATTGTGGTTAAAATCATCCAAAAAGTAAAAACATAAGAACTCGAGCTGGTGATTTTTTTAATCGGAATATCGAACGCCAAAACGCCTCGCGACGATTGAACTTTCACCGTTATCATATCGGTATTTTCATGATCTTCATAAATTTGATAGGGCTTCAAGCCATTATTATCAAGCTCGGATTTAAAGCGATTATATGGATCAATAATCGGATTAATATATTTATAAAATTTACTTTTATGCCAATCGCTGTCAGCAATTTTTTTGGTTTGTAACCAACGATTATGCTGAAAAGAAAACTTCATTCCGGTATTGTCGGAAAGCTCTTTGAGCAATGATTTATATCCGGGTTTGTTAACGGAATTTTTGACAAAAACCATTTCGGCGATAACGCCTCGCGCCATGTGTTTCGTGATTACATCGAGATGAGTATAATAAAAAACATAAATAGAAACAAGTTGAACAATCAGCGTTGAAACGATGATAATCATCAATGAACGTCCAAATAAAGATCTAGGAATAAATTTTTTCAACCTTTGCATTTGTGAAAATTGGTTTTATAATTTCAAAAAATGATTTCTAATAATTTTTAAAAAACATGGAAAATAAAATTACCGCCAGCAATGTTAATCTTCACTATGGACAAAAACAAGCTTTGTTTGACGTAAATATCAATTTCAAAGAAAAAACGGTGACCGCTTTGATTGGTCCTTCGGGATGCGGTAAATCTTCTTTTTTACGCTGTTTAAATCGCATGAATGATACTATTTTAAATTGTAAAATTGCTGGTGAAATTTTATTAGATGGCAAAAATATTTATCATGATGATCTGGATTTGGTTCTTTTGCGAGCAAGGGTTGGCATGGTTTTTCAAAAACCCAATCCCTTCCCTAAAACTATTTATGAAAATGTTGCTTACGGTCCAAAAATTCATGGACTTTTTCGAAAAAAATCCGAGCTCGATAATATCGTCGAAGAAAGCTTGACCAAAGCCGGATTATGGAATGAAATAAAAGATCGCCTTCACGACCAAGCCAGCGCTTTGTCGGGCGGACAACAACAAAGATTATGCATTGCTCGCACCATCGCCATCGAGCCCGAAATTATTTTAATGGACGAGCCATGTTCCGCCCTTGACCCAATTGCCACTGCCAAAATTGAAGAATTAATCGACGAACTCAAAGAAAATTTTACGATTATTATCGTAACGCATTCGATGCAACAGGCGGCACGAGTTTCCGACATGACGGCGTTTTTTAATATGGGAAAAATTGAGGAATGCGATACCACCGACAAAATTTTTACTAACCCAAAGAATCAACAGACTCAAGATTATATCACCGGTCGTTTTGGTTAATTTTAAAAAATAATAATGTTTGGTTTTTCTTTAGCAGAACTATTTTTAGTTTTATTGGCAATTCTTATTTTTATCAAACCGCAAGACTTACCGGAGATTGCGCGCTTTGTCGGCAAGGCAATTTATCACGGCAAAAGACTTTATCAAAAACTCAAAAATTCCTTGACGGATTTGGAAAAAGAATTTGAACTTGATAGCCTTCGCCACGAGGTAAATCAAGCCATCGCTTCGGAAAAATTAAAACATGAAGATGTTGGCGAAGAGGATGCGACGATAATTGTTGATATGTTTGGCAATGAGCATCGAGTTAATAATATCAAAGAAATTCGCAGTGATTTAGATGAAGAAAAAATTAAACAAGAGGTGGAGGAAAGCAATGCTCTCAATAAGTCGAAGCTTGATAAAAAAAGTGAAGATGGGGGAAATTCATAGATTTTTAAGACTCGGAGGCTAAATATTTTAAGGAGTTTACAATCTAGTTGAGATTTATTTTTAAGAGTCGCTATTCTTCCCTAAAGGCCTTGTAAGCCGAATCAGAAATTGGCGTAAACATATAAGAAATCAGCGATCTTGATCCGGTTATGATAAAGACTTGCGCTGGCATTCCTGGATAAAGTTCAACTTTGCTTTTTAGTTTTTCAATATCTTTTTTACTAACAGAAACTCTGGCCAAGAAGTATGATTCCCTAGTTTGTTCATTGGTTATAATATCTGGAGAAACATTGATGACCTCGCCATTAATTTTTGGAACTTTTTTACCCTTATAAGCAGTAAGAGAAACTTTAGCTTTGAGACCAACAGCCACATTATCAATATCTCCGGGCTTGATTTTTGCTTCAACAATTAGTTCCTCGTGCTGAGGAACAATATTCATAATTTCTCCACCCGGAGGAACAACCGCGCCAATGGTATGATATTTTATATTCATAACTTTTCCATTATTTGGCGAAGTTACAGAAGATCTTTTTAGGACATCTTTTAAAGCGGTCAATTGATTATATAGACCCACGATCTCCATGTCGCTTTCTTTGATTTCCTTGAGCGTTTCGGAAAGATCGTCATTTTTGTAATTTGCTACTTGTAGCCTTGCCACCTCAGCCTGTTCATCAGTTTCAGCAATTGATTTTTGCAAGTCAAGTTCTCGTAAAATCGGCAAATTATCTTCATCGACCAATGGCTTGATTAAGTTAAGCTCTCTTTGAAAAAGCTTAAGTCTTAGTTCAGCAGATTTTAATTTCTTCTCCAAAACCTTTACTTCACCTGATTTTTTATCTTTTTTTGCTTTAAAAAGTCGTAACTGATTGCTAACAATTTCTTGCAACTTATCATTATCGCTTGGCGATAATTCTCCTACTTCAGAAAAAAAATCTGTTAAATTCAAAGTCTGTTTATTTTCTTTTTCAGCTTTGAGTCTTTCCTTCTGTAGCTGGATCGTCCACAGCCTTTCCTTCAAAACCTGCTGTTCGGTTTTTGCTTTTATATCATGTAAGTAAAGCAAAACATCTCCCTCATTTATCATTTGTCCTTCCTTTACCAAAATCTGATCAATAATCCCGCCTTCAAGATTCTGAATAGTTTTGCGGTTAAAATCCAAAACTATTATCCCTTCTGCAATTGATGCCGATTGAATTGGTAAGAATACAGCCCAAGCAAGAAAAAGAACGGCAAAAAGAATCAGGGCTTTCACTCCATAATTGATCGCTGTTTCTGCTATTTTTGCTCCTGGTTTTAAGTCTAATTTTCCTAGTATCATGGCACTTTTCCCAAAATTAAATTTGTAGCATCAAATGCTTTTAGTTCGCCATCCTTAAGAACCATCACCTTATCGCAAATTGAAATAACTGAAGTGCGGTGAGTAATGACAATCGTAGTAATTTTATTTTCTTTGGCGCGAAGAATGGAATTGTTTAGCGCCACCTCACCTTCGGTATCGAGATTGGAATTTGGCTCATCAAGTACTACAAATTTAACGTCACCAAAATAAGCTCTGGCTAATGCAATTCTTTGCTTTTGTCCCGCTGACAAATTACTGGCGTCTTTTTCAATTGGTGTTTCATAGCCTTGAGATAGTGATAAAATAATCTCATGAACATCGCAGAATTTTGCAGATTTGATTATTTCCTCATCTTTGGCATTCTTATCCATGCGGGCAATATTGTGCTTCACCATGCCTTTAAAAAGCTCAACATCTTGTGGCAGATAGCCGATATGTTTGCCGATTTTTTCTAAATCCTGATCAAAAAAATTAGCACCATCAATTTTTATAATTCCTGAATTTGGCTTTAGAACTCCAACTAAAAGTCTAGCAAGAGTAGTTTTGCCACTTCCTGTCGGACCCACAATTCCAATAACTTCACCTTGACCTATTTTGAAAGAAGCTCCCTTGATTAGGAGGCGGTCAGATTTTTCTAATTTGTAGACCAACTTATCAACAAGGATTTCGCCCTTTGGTGTCGGTAATTCAATTTTACCTTTATCTTCAGTGTAATTCTTGAGAGATTCGTTTAAGCGAAGGTAAGCTGATTTAGTGGTTTTAAGTGACTTCCACAAACCAATTGCCGAATCAAATGGGGCAAGTGCTTTTCCAGCCAGAATTGAAGTGGCGATAATGCCTCCAGAAGACATTTTGTTGTGCATCACAAGGATTGCGCTTGAAGCCATGGTTATGGTTTGCATTGCCATTCTAAGCGTTTTAGATATTGAAGAAATTCGGTTACTGATTGTCGCAAGATCACCCGAAGCTTTTCTGAGTTCGTCATTACTACTCTGCCAATTACCTCTTACATTGGCCTTCATTCCCATAGCATTTATTACTTCTGAGTTTGAGGAGATAATCTCAAAATCTCTCATTACTTCGGCTTGCATTTGGTTAGTTTTGTCGATTAATTCTTTGGTATATTTTTCGTTCAGATACGCCATCTTCAACATAATCAGGCCACCAACAACTGTGACTATACCATTAATAGGATGAATAAAAAAAATCATGATCAGGTAAACGATAGCAAAAGGTGCATCGAAGAGAGTTGCCAAGTTTGGACCAGAAATAAAACCTTTAATGATTTGCAAATCACGCATATTTTGGCTACTGATATTTTTATTTGAGCCCTGCGCCTCGATGCTACTATTAAATAAAACTGGCGAGAGTTTTTCATCTAGCCAATTAGAAACGTGCAAAAATATCGTTGATCTAACCTGAGTAAGAATTCCAAGAAAGGCCAGAAAAGCTAAAACGATGATGGTAAGATAAAGCAAGGTTTCAAAGCTGTTGCTGGAAAGAACTCTGTCCAGCACTTGCATCGAATAGATTGATGATGCGAGGGTAAAGATGCTGATGAAGAAGCTAAAAAGCAGACAGAACCAGAAAGCACGCTTGCAGGAGTCGAGTGCAGTTTTGATAATTTTTTGCGGTTGTTTTAACAGCATCATATTTCCCCCAAAAAATATTTGATCTTGTAGTGAAAAATCACCAAATCTACTTGTGAGTTGATGTAATTTATTTCTCTGTCATTGACCTCGATCTTAGCACGAATTATTTCAATTGGATCTTCAACTTTTAATTTCAATCTTTTATTAAAGATCTCAGCACGATCTTTTGCCATTTCAAAAAGTTTTTTATTGGTTTTATTCATTTCGGAAAAGAACCGATATTCTTCAAGTGTCTGTTTTACTTCTTTGATCACGCCATCTTTGGTAATCTCATATTCTTCCATTGCGGTATCCTTATCATATCCAGCTTTGCTGACATTGGCATATTCAACACCCTTCTGAAAAATTGGCACTGAAAAATTCAAAAAAACGGATTGAGAATTTAGGTCCTGATTATTCAGGTAAACCACCTTATCCTGCTTGCTGGCTGACGCGACTATCGAAACTTTAGGAAGAAAGTTTGATTTTTCAGCGTTGTAAGCAGCTTTGGAAGCAAGATAGCTGTAATGGTAAGACTTGATGTTGTGGTTGTTTGTTAGAGCCAATTCCAGAACTTTATCTTTATCAAATTCTTTTTCCGAAATTTCTGGTTTTATGAGGTTTTCATGCAGTTCGCCAATTACATTTTGATAATCGAACTTGGCTTTATTCATTTTGTTGAGGGCATCAAGATATTTTTCTTCAGTAAGGGAAGCTTCATAGGTGAACTTGATTATATCATCTTGGTCGATGATGCGGACATCTTTTCTGCGCTTAACCAAAATAAGGAATTTTTTTCCCAATTTCTTATTTTCTTCCTGTAGTTTGATTAACTCCTGATAGCGGAAAAGATTGCAGTAACTTTGAATTGCAACAAAAGAAATTTCCTGAATCTTGTCTGAGGTTTTAGCACTACCAGATTTTATTTTGTAATTGGCTTCGCGATATTTGGAAACGGAATGAAGCCCATCAAAGATTGGCTGTTCAAGCTTTATTTCCCGAGTCTTCTGCTTGGTTGAACGATCATAAGTCTGCCCTTGGTAAAAACTGTTTCTCTGACCATATCCAGCATTGGCAGTAATATTTGGCAAAAATTCGGTAATCGCTCTGGTTTTTTCAGTTTTTACAGAATTAAGCTTGATTTGCTCTAGTTTGATATTGCGATTGTTTGCTTGGGCACTATCAATTGCATCTCTTAAATTTGTTGCGGACACTTCCTTAAAGCAGGTTAAAACCAAACATAAAATTCCTGCTACAAAACATTGACGGCGATGCATATATTTTTTAAAAATGAACCGCTAAGCCAAGAGTCAAAGCTGAAACATTAACTTCAAAACTCTTAAATCCAGAATTCTTCGGTGTAAAATCAAAGTTATATAACATTGAATTTAACCTGATAGAAGTGTTTTTCGAAATATCATATCCAAGACCAACTCCAAAAAATGGAGCTGATGCAGTTATTGATTTCTGGGTATTTCCGGCTTCCTGATAATCCATAGTTGAAGCAACATAACCGCCTGAACCATAAATTCTGATGCCCTTGATTTCATAACCAAGATTAAGTCGACCGCCAAAGTTTTGCTTAATCTCGCCGGAAAAAAACTGATTTCCAAATGCTTCAATTTCGGTGAAAATATGATCTTTAGTTTTGCTATTTTTATCCTCTGAATCAGTAAAAATATTTTCAGCCAAATTAAATCTAAAGCCAGCACTCAAGCCAGCTCCAACCACACTTTCTGAGAAACTTTTATTTGGTTCCGTTTCGCTTGCATCGGTTGAGCTCCCAAAACTAAGTGATGCAAATGACTGGTTTGCAAAAAGCAACACAGATAAAGAAATTATTGTTAAAAATCTAAGCTTCATGAATTTAATTTTTTTTGGTTAATATTGATAAACACTTGGTTAAACTAGCGGAGTTCTTGGCTGACATTTTACCATCAGCAATTTCAACTTGTTCCAAGTTATTTTGGCGCTTAGCTTCGCAAGCTATCTTGCATAATTCAGCCTTGTTGTTGCAAATTTCTTCTTGTATAGAAGCGGAAAATGTAGGGACACTCCATACAAAACAAAAAACAGATGTAAAAAATATTTTCAAAAATTTCATATTTCTTATTTTATTGGTTAAAAGCCAAAATCATTGTGATCTAAATGAATCTCTCCTGCTAATTTTACCGCAAAGTTAGAATTTGGATCATCAATTATGGTGTTACCACCTTCAAAGTAATATTCGATTCCGTGAGAAGAAGAATTGCTACTTTGACCCTTAGTTACAGAATCAAACCCAAGGCTTGAAAGATTGATTTTATCCTCGAAGCGAATGAAATCCAGTATGATATCGGTTTCACTTTCTGTTGAATCGATAAGGTCGGTAAATATAAATTGATCATTACCAATTCCTCCAATCATAACGTCAGCACCCTTACCACCAACAAATAGATCGTTACCATCATAACCTTTGATTGTGTCATCGCCATCGCCACCATTTAAAATATCATCACCTCTACCACCAACTATATGGTCGTTGCCACTATCACCATTGATGATATCATGGCCATCATTGCCCCAGAGTATATCGTTACCCCCACTTCCGTTAATGGTTACATCTCCATAGGTAAAGAGGTTGGAGCTTAGATCAATGACATCATTTCCACCTTTAGCATTAATGGTTTTTATACCAAAAAGACGAGACCCTGATGAGCTTGGGTTAGAACTGATTAAATCATCAAGGGCAAAGACATCATCGCTATCGGTTAGGTTTAGAGAATTATTTCCACCGCCTCCATCAAAAGCATCAAAGCTACGTACTTTTCCAACTACAGAAAATTGGTCATTGGTATAAGGATTCCAGACAACAATGTTGGTGTCGGACCAAACATCATCTTGTTCGAATTGCAATATATTATCAGAATCATTTCCGATTACGATATCAACCGTTCCCTTATTAGCAGAAACTGGATCATTATTTGCGGAAACAGTGATAACATTTACATCAATATTTGGATTTTTGGTAATAGGTTTGCTAATTGCGAGATCAAACTTTTGAATACTCTCTACCTTACCGTCAAAAGCGATCAGTTGCAATGCAATAGAACCAACATCAGCATCACTTGGGGTGCCACTTAAAATTTTTGTTCCAGAGTTGAAGGAGAGCCAACTAGGGATATCATTACCACTAGTGAGTTTTATACCGACATTAAAAGCATCCCCATCCACATCACTAAAACCAAGGCCAGCTAGATCATAAGAAAAAAACTTACCAACCGCTAAATTTTGCGACTCAGCAACTCCATCAGTTGCCACCGCATCATTTACTGAAGCTATATTCAGATAAACATTTGCAGTATTTGAAGAAGATCCATCCTTATCCTTAACCTGATAAGAAAAACTATCAGCGCCGAAATAGTTGTTGTCAGGATTGTAAGTAAAAGTTAGGTCATGGTTTAAAATTATAGTTCCGTGAAGAGCTGACGCAATAATCGCAATGTTGTTTTTATCGAAGCTACTATCTTCAACATCGGAGTCATTTGCAAGGGCACTTATTTTTACTGAATTATCTTCGTTTAAAGAAATGGTATCATTTGCAATAACTGGAGCATCATTAATGGAGTTGACCGTGATATTTAGGATTTTGTTTACAATACCTCCTTTACCATCACTTAGACTATAAACTAGACTGTCAAAACCATTAAAGTTAGCGTTTGGATTATATTCGATCTTTTTGATCGTAACTAAATTACCATCAGAGTTTGTTGCGACTACATCGACAATTTTTGCTACACCATTTGCCGGACTGGCGACCAAAGAAAGTTCCAAACTATCCCCATCATCATCACTGGCGGAATACAAAACATCAATTGTGGTCTTGGTATCTTCATTGGTAGAAACATCGGACAAATTGGCAATTGGCACATCGTTTATCGCATTAATAGTTACACTTACAGTTTTTGTATTTAGTCCACCATTTTCATCAGAGATAACGTAGTTAAAGCTTACAACACCATTATAATTAGCATCCGGTGTATAAAGAATTTTTCTATCAACCATATTTGCCACCCCTGACGTCACTCCATAAATACCAGCAACTGATAATTGGTCAGAATCAGCATCGCTTGATGAAGCAAGAACATCAATTGCAACGACATTATCTTCATTGGTGCTAACCTGAATATATGAAGCATCTGGAATATCGTTAACCGAGTTAACCTCAATATTTAGAGTTTTATCAACAACACCGCCATTACCATCAGAAATCTCATAAGCCAAACTATCAGAACCGTTGAAGTTGCTGTTTGGATTATATTCAATCTTTTTGGTGAGGATTACATTTCCGTCAGAGTCGGTTGAGGTAACATCAATAATTGTAGCAACTCCATTGGTTGGAGAGTTTTTAAGGCTTAGAATTAAACCGTCAGAATCAGCGTCAGAAGCTTGACCCAGAACATCAATAATTAACTTGGTGTCTTCATCGATAGAAGCTAAAGTAAGATTCGATACTGGAGTATCGTTGACTGAATTCACTGTAATATTTACAGTTTTAACTGTTATCCCGCCGTTACCGTCAGAAAGTTGATATTTAAAAGAATCACTGCCGTGGAAATTAGTATTTGGATTATATTGCCACGTTCCATCTTGATTTTCTATTAAAATACCGTGAGTTGGCGCTGTATTGATAGTTGCGGTGACTTCGTCATTATCAGCATCAATTACGCCTTCAAGAAGGTTTATGACAATTGAAGAATCTTCGTTAAGATTGATTGATTCAAGACCACCAAATGGAATGTCATTTATTGAGTTTACAGTGATATTGATTATTTTAGTAACAAAACCACCTCTGCCATCTTCGACCCTATAATCAAGTTGATCAGCACCTTGGAAATTTGCATTTGGTATGTAGGAAATTTTTTGTTTTCCTTGTTCATCAGTTACGATTGAAGCTATGCCATGAGACGGATTAGTGATGTTGGTAATTTGTAAATTGTCACCATCGGAATCAAAAGTTTTTGCAATAACGTCAAAGATTTGATTGCTATCTTCGTCAATTGAGGTAACTCCGAAATTCGCAATCGGCGCTTTATTAAATATAAAATTATCTACCGTTAAAGTATAAAACCCATTTAGCTTAACAAATGATCCGTCTTTGAGATCAATCAGTGTAAATTCAGAAGAAGAGCCATATGATTGAGCTCTGCTATGTTGTGTAATTTTTAGATCCTCAAAATTCTTAAGCGACTTAATTTTTCCGAGGTGGATTTTGTCTTTTGTTGCATCGAAAGTTGATATCGCTTTCATTAAAACAGCGTCATAAGAGGAGGCAATTTCAGCCACCAGACCTTGCATGAAAGCATGTGGCTGAGAATTTGTCGCCATCAGCTTGTTCAAATCATTAATTGAATATTCGTTTGTCCTGTCATCAAAAGTATAATAATAATTATCCTGAATATTCTTATCTGGAATGATGATATTATCTTGATTTAATGAAGATTTTAAAACATTGCTTAAGCGCAAGGTTTGCGCGGAAGAAAGATTAAATAGTACATCATTTCCATCCTGAGCAATATTAAATTGATCCAGACTTTCTCCATCAAAACCATCTAGAGTTATTTTTTCCAAGAGAGGATCAAAATCATGAATTATGGTTGACGAGTCGTCATCACTAACAACATAGCCACTTCCATTAAAAGTTTCTGAGTAAGATTTACCAATTATAAAATCATCAACGCCTTCTTCGCCGAAAATTTCGTTATAGCCTCCATAGACAATAAATTCATCGTTACCAATTCCACCTTTTGCCATATTGGTTCCGCCACTACTAAAATGGATTATGTCATTACCTTCATCTCCATACAATTCATTGTTTGAAGTTGAATTGTTTTGCGAAGAAACAACAAGACTGTCATCGCCCGCGCCTCCATATAATTTATTAATTCCCGCATAATCGTTTAGACTGTCATCGCCATCTCCACCAAAAATTTCATCATTACCAGCACCGCCGTTAATTTTATCATTACCTTTACCACCCTCTAAATTGTCGTTACCATTGCCACCGTTAATCAAATCATTTCCATCAGTGCTGTGATTATAAAAAATAAAATCACTGTCCTCAAGATCGGCCAGATTAACGTTTTTTAAGACAATTTTAACTTTTTGATTTGTGAAATTTATCGCTACATCGTTCTCTTCTTGTATTATGAAAAGATCAGAGTATTTTGTAACAGCATAAGAGCCATCTATTCCCAACCTATCTTTGGCGGGATCAAATGAGTTATATGTATAGGTGGTTAAATTTTGTTCTACAAAAACCGAAGCATTAACCAAGGTTTGCATTACCCAGCCGATATCAGTTTCGACATAAAAACTTATTAATGTCTGATCAGAGTCGGCATAAGTCGAAACGCCATTAACAACTCCACTAATAGGAATTTTTATATCTTTTCCAATTGTATTTGCGATTCCAGCATTTGAATCGTATGTGATATTATCATCAAACTGACTTGCTTGCGTAGCATAGCTATATTCTACTTTTGGTAAAATTATATTATTTTCATTTAAATCTGCTTTATTGACATTTTTTATAATTAACTTTTTACCGTTGGTAAATCTAATCAAGCTAATCTCAACATCACTGCCTACTTGGTCAATTTTTAAATCTTTAATAAAATCAACATTTGGCATCCAATCATTGGAAATATATATTTTCTCATTTGGATTTGTCGCTTCAAAATCATTGATGGTCAGAGTGTAATTTGAATCTCCGAAAGAATAACCAAGATCTACAGAAAATTTATCATTGCCGGCACCGCCAGTAACATTATCATTTCCATAGTACCCATTTTCGCTAACCAAAAAACTATCATCACCATTACCAAGATTGCCAGTATCAGAACCTTTGCTATCCAAAGAGATCGAATCATTTCCACCATAACCATCGATAAAATCGCTACCGTCGCCACCAGATAAATTGTCGCTAATTGGTGATCCGTCAAAATAATTGTTATAAAGCACAAACCTGTCAACAGAAAGTAGATTCTTATTGATATTTTTAAGAATAATTTTTTGTGATGATGAAATTTGGATTATCGCATCGGCAGAAACTTGTGAAATCACTAAATCAGAAAAGGAAAAAATATTTGGGACGCCTTTTAGATCAATCTTCTCATTTGGATCACTTATAGCAAAATCAGTGATAGTAATGTCACCAGTAAATGATGAGATTTTGTAAAGGTCAGAGTCGGCTCCACCAGCAATGGTTTTGTTACCTTCGCCAGTAATGTTAATTTCATCATTACCATTACCACCGTTTATTGTATCATTTCCCGAACCTGAATTAATGGTATCGTTACCATCTCCACCACTTAGATTATTGTCCCAATTATTGCCCGTAATCTCATCATCACCAGCTCCTCCATCAACCGAAAGCTCAATATATCCCGCGCTTAGCGTATCATTGCCATCGGTTGGGTTAATGGTTTTTTCAACATCAAAATATTGTCTAAATTGCGACTGCATTACTCCATAAGTTCTTAGAATTTGTCCATCGCCTAAATCCATTATTAGGGTATACTGGTCGCTTGAAGGCAGGAATTTAATCTTATCAAGAATGTCGTTGCCAAAACCGCGCAATATAACTTTGTCTCCGCCTGAGCTATCGATAGAGCGGACAAAATCATGATCACCAGAATTCTTATCTATTACAAAATAATCTTGGTCAAAATTCGACCCTTTTAGAATATCACTGCCCTTGCCACCATTTAATACGGCAGTTCCTTTAAATGAGCCTAAATCAAAACGTGAAATCAGATCATCCCCATCAGTTCCGTTTGTAGTGGTTTGTGATGAATAAATCCTATTGCTGTAACTTGCGATATAAGGAACATCCTCAGCTTTGAAATTTTTGAGCGTAAGAGTCTGTTCATCTCCAAGATCAATTACAACATCGTTATCAACCTGAGTTGCTGAATAATTTGTAAGGCTAGAATTGGTAAATCCTTTTAGGACGATCGAATCGACCATATCTTTTATCTTCAAATCAACAATCATATCCTTGTCGCCTGGATTTTTATTAATCTCAAAAATATCTGACCAGCCCTCTCCAACCAATGTATCATTGCCTTTGCCACCATTAAGAGTGTCATCGCGATTATTACCGATCAATAAATCATTTCCGTCTCCACCATTAATTACATCGCCATCACGATTACTTGTAGCGATAACTATTTTTTCATTTTCTGCAGTTCCGGTGAAGGAAATCAGGGATAAAGCATCACTTAGGTTGATTTGCGTGGCGAAAGAAAGGTGAAAAAGAAGATCAGTTGAATTGGCATTTTGGAAGATCAGATTTTGCCCTTCACCAAGATCAAATGTGACAGAATTTCCTTCCTGAATATAGGTAAAATCGGTAATTTTTGTTCCGACTGCAAAACCATCAAGTTGGAACGAATCAATTACATTAAAATCTGTGATTACATCAGTCTTATTTGGATTTTTACTGATAATAAAAGTATCATATCCTGCTTCACCACTAAGTAAGTTATTTCCAGCATTTCCTTCAATGATATCGTTTCCACGATCACCATTTATAATATCATCTCCTGCACCTCCAGTCAGAGTATCATTGCTTAAAGTGCCGTTTAAAACCAGATTGCTTGGATTACTCTTGATATCAGTAAGACCAATAAACTTATCTATAGTTAGCTGTGAAATTTGAACATTTTTAACCAGAATGGTTTTATTTTTGCCGATGAAGCTAATTTTTGTATCAAGGCCAATCTGATTCATTATGAGTTGCGAAAGATCAGTTGCCACATCCTTGAATGAGGATAAATCAATTTTTTCATTCGAATCACTAACATTAAAATCAGTGATTACATCTGATCCGTAATTTCCTTGGACAGTAAAAATATCAGAACCGGCTTCACCCGTGAAAGAGTTATTACCACTTTCACCATAAAGTTTGTCATTTCCTGCGCCGGCAAAAATAGAGTCATTTCCGCCATTACTTCTGATAGTGTCATTACCCTTTCCGCCATTAAGAGTTTCATCGCGATAGGTTCCATCAACTGTTAAATCGGACGTGCTATTATAATTATCAGTAAGGCCAATAAACTTATCTATAGTTAGCTGTGAAATTTGAACATTTTTAACAGTAAGGGTTTTGAAGTTGTTAAAAGCGATCTTAACATCCGAACCAACTTGTGCCATGTTAAGCTGGTTAATATCACGAATTGCACCGCTAAATATAGAATTTTTAAAGTTAGTTATGTCGATTTTTTCATTTGGGTCATTAGCATTAAAATCGGTAATTATGTCATCTGAAATAATTCCATCTTTGATAACAAAAGTGTCAGAGCCACTATTGCCAGTCAAAATATTGCTGTTCGAACTATTAGCACTAAAAATCTTATCATTTCCTTCGCCACCGAACAAAGTATCATTACCATTGCCACCATTAATTACATCGTCACCTTTGCCACCCTCAATTGTCTCACTCGCAGAAGTTCCAACTATGTTATCATTACCATCGGTTCCAAAGATAATTTTATCATCAACCGCAAGTTTGAAATTCGTTGAAGAAGAAGCTCCATATATGTCAGTTGCAGTAATTGTAATTGTAAGATTTACAGCATCAATTGGGGCATGACCAGAAAAATTACCGCTTAAAGAATCAATCACTAACCAGGAAGGAAGAAGAGAGCCATCGGAAAGTTTTGCGGAATATAAAAGATTGTCGCCATCAATATCATTAAATACACTGGTCAGATTAAAACTAAAATCCTTGGTTATAAGAATCTGCTGATTAGAAATTGCACCGATCTGATTCGGGGCATTATTAAGAATAAACTTTTCAGCAGTGAGATCGGAGACTTTTACATTTTTGACCGTTAATGTTTTTGATGAATGGCTGAAAGTTATTTTGACATCACTTCCAACTTGCACCATATTAAGATCTGCAATTTTGGCAAGCGTTGAAATACCATGCTTTGAGGCTACAAAATTGGAGAGGTCAATTTTTTCATTCGGATCAGAAGCGTTAAAGTCGGTAATTACATCATTTGATATTGCGCTATTTCCAATTATAAAAATATCTGATCCGGCGTCACCAGTCATGGCGTCATCACTCCAACCAGCACTAAAAATCTTATCATTTCCTTCGCCACCGAACAAAGTATCATTACCATTGCCACCATTAATTACATCGTCACCTTTGCCACCATCTATTACATCATTACCCGCAGTTCCAGCCATAACATTATTTCCGTCAGAACCAAGAACGATATTGTTGTCTATTTTGAGTTGAATATTGGTTATGGTTGAATTTCCGCTATCATCAGTTGCGGTAAGCCTAATTGTGAAATTTCCAGCATCACTTGGAGCCTTACCAGAAAATTCCTGTGTCGCAGAATTAAAATTAAGCCATGAAGGAAGCGGTGATCCATCAGCAAGAGTTACGCCATATTTTAAACCTTCGCCATCAACCTCGCTAAATACATCATTTGCTTTAAAATTGATTCCTCTGGTTGAGTAAAAAGCTTGATCAGCAACCACTTTAGTTACAACTGGAGCATCATTAACCGAATCAATATCGATGGTTACTTTTGCTTTTGCTGATATAAGACCACCAGCATCTGTAAGTTGATATTCAAATTGGTCGATACCATTAAAATTTGCTTTTGGAGTGTAAGTAACGGTTCCATTGGGGTTAAATTTTACCAATCCATTTGTAGGATCAGAAACGGCAATTTTAAGTTTGGTTATATCAGTTTTATCATCAGAATCGTTATCAACTAAATTGATGATAACTGATTTGTCTTCCTCACTGGATATCCAATCATTTGTAGCTTTCGGCACCTCATTGATAATAATGAATTTTGAGGCATTAAGTTTTGACGCATCAACATTATGAAATTTTATGATTTGGGATTTTCTAAATAAGTTAGTATTTACAGTTATTATGGCGTCAAAACCCTGTTGTGATATCTTAATATCAGAAAATTTGTTAATTGAAGTTAGTTTGCTTAGGTCAATTCTTTCATTTGTATCGCTTACATCAAAATCAGAAATTACATTGATTTCATTAAAGAGACTCGAACTATTATCAAGAATAAATTTATCACTTCCATTACCACCAGAGATAAAATTTACCCGATCGCTAAAAACAGAATTTCCGCCACTTAGATCAATTATATCATTACCACTTCCAGCCTGAACTTGATTGTTGCCAGATCCAGCTATTATGGTATCATTTCCGGCACCGCCATAAATACTATCATTGCCAGCTCCACCATCAATGTAATC
>JBIIFQ010000055.1:0-6810 GCA_044237235.1 Rickettsiales bacterium | reverse complement strand
GACCCACAACATTTGATGGCAAAGCGGTCGGTCATTCCGGCAATGTAATCACAAATAATTTCTGCTAAATTTTGTGAATTTTTATTTTGTAAATATTCTTCAAAACGTTCTTTTGGCAAAATTTCGGGCTTCAAAAAATGAAAATCAAATAATGAATTGATAACTTGTTTAGCATTTTCAGTCATAACGTTAACCAATTGATGGCGATACATTTTTTGCATCAAAAACTTTTTAATTAACAAATGAATTTCTTGCATTTTTGGCGAAAATTCGACTAAAAATTTTGGAAAATTTTTAATATCTTCGAGAGTTTTAATATTATTTTTTTGTAAATTAATTTTAGTGTGTTCAATAACATCTAAAACCATTGCTAGAGTAATGCGTTTCTTCGCTTCGCCTACCAATAATTCTTGACGAATTTTTGGATTTTTTTGTAAAATTTCTTGATAAATTTCGCCAATTAATGGAATTTCAAACAAATCTTCAACCTTAAATAATTCAGCTCGGAGTCCATCTTCAATATCATGATTATTATAAGCGATATCATCAGAAATTGCCGAAATTTGCGCTTCAATTGACGGATTTTTGTGCAAGTCTAAATCATAAATTTGGTTAAAATTTAAAATATATTTATCAATTTTTGAAAAATCTAAAATGGCGCCGTTATGCTTGATAACTCCTTCTAGAGTTTCCCAAGATAAATTCAAACCAACAAAATCTATAAATCTGGTTTCGATTTTGGTAATAATTTTCAAAGTGTGGGCGTTGTGCGAAAAGCCACCAAAATTTTGCATTTTTAAATTTAAAGCATCCTCGCCAGCATGCCCAAATGGCGGATGCCCGAGATCGTGAGCCAAAGAAATAATTTCGGCTAAATCTTTGTTGGCGTTCAAAGCGCCGGCAATCCAACGCGCAATTTGTGCCATTTCCAAAGTGTGAGTAAGGCGAGTGCGATAATGATCGCCTTGATGATTTACAAAAACTTGAGTTTTATATTGCAATCTTCGAAAGGCCGATGAATTAATGATGCGATCACGATCGCGACCAAAAATTGAACGATATTTTGAATCGTCGAAATTCTCGACAAACATTCTTCCGCGTGTTTTATTTTCATCAACCGCAAAATTTGTGAGTTCAAATTTTTGCATAAATTTAATTAATATAATTCAATAATTAATAATGCAAAAGAGCCTATAAAGGCAATAATTAGTAAAGCAAAAGGAATTGCCTTCAAAATTATTTTTCTTTTGATTAAGCTTTTTTGTTCTTTGGTTAACTCTTCTTCCATTTAAGAAATTACATTGAGTTTTTTGCCAACTTTAATGAAGGCATTGATTGCATTATCCAAATGTTCGCGCTCATGCGAAGCCGAAATTTGAACGCGAATTCTAGCGCTATTTTTTGGCACTACGGGAAAAGAAAAAGCGATCACATAAATTCCTTCTTCTTCAATCATCATTTTAGCAAATTTGCTTGCTAAAACTGCGTCGCCAAGCATTATGGGAACAACAGGATGAATGCCAGTTGGATCATGAATTGTGAATCCAGCTTCGATAATTTTTTTCCTAAAATAAAGAGTGTTGTCGGCGAGTTTTTTGATTAAAAATTTTGATTGCGAAATCATATCAATGATTTCAATGCCAACTGAGGCAACGATCGGCAAGATGTTGTTAGAAAATAAATATGGACGCGCTTTGTTGCGAATTTTGTCAATAACATTTCTTTTAGAGGCAATAAAACCGCCTCCAGCCCCGCCAATTGCTTTACCAAGCGTGCTTACTAAAATATCAACTCGACCTTCAACTTTACAAAGTTCTGGAGTTCCGCGCCCATTTTCACCAATAAAACCCGTAGCGTGCGAATCATCAACCAATAAAATTGCATTATATTTTTCGGCTAAATCACAAATTTCATTGAGTTTGGCAATGTCGCCATCCATTGAAAATACGCCGTCGGTGACGATCATTAAATTTTTATGATTTTGTGCTTCTTGTAATTTTTTTTCGAGCTCAGACATATCATTATATTTATAAAAATAACGATGAGCCTTACAGAGCCTAATGCCATCAATTAGGCTTGCATGATTTAAATCGGCAGAAATTATAGCGTCATTTTCGTCGAGAAGCGAGGCAAATACGCCACCATTGGCACTAAAGCATGAAGAAAAAGTAATTACATCTTCATGTCCCAAAAATTCGGCTAATTTTTTTTCAAATTTTTTGTGCAAATCGAGAGTTCCGCAAATAAATCGAACTGAAGCGGTGCCGAGACCATATTCATCTAAAGTTTTTTTGGCGATATCAATTAGATTTTTATTATTTGCCAATCCCAAATAATTATTGGCACAAAAATTCAAAACTTTTTTCTTCGAATCGTGATGAAAAATTTCAATATTTGCCGATTGTGAAGTGAGTATTTCATACTCTCCTTTGTAGAGTCCGCTCGCCTTAAGATCCTCTAATTCTTGGGCAATATTTGCTAAAAAATTATTTTTGAACATTTTAAAATTTTTATTGATTGATAATGATTTGATAATTAAAATGAATTTATAGACAATTGACAAGTCATTTTTAAATGATTTCTTGATTTTATATTATTCTTATTAATTTTAAACACTAATCTTAAACAATTATGAAAAATTATTTTCGTCTTGCTATCGTTTCAATTCTTAGCCTTACACTACTTTCTTCTTGCGCTAAATTCAAAAAAAGCTGTTCTTCTGAATGTGCTAACTCTAAAAAAGAAGAAGCTAAAGTTGAAGAAAATAAAGCTCCAGAAGTAAAAAAAGTTAAAAAAGCTAAAAAAGCTAAAGTAGCTACTCCAGCTGTAGCTCCAGAAGCTGTTAAAACTGAAACTAAGAAAAATTAATTTTAGTTTATTTATTGCGGTTTTGAAAATTTTTTTAAAACCGCAATATTTTTTTCACCAATAAAAAACACCGAAATTAATCAAATATTTAAACAATGTTAGAGTTTGAATTTATTAATAAAATCCTCCTTCCTCTAACTAAGAATAATATCTCATCAAAAACTAAAAAAAATCCTTCACAAAATCTTGAAGATGACGTTGCGGTTTTAGATTTCAACAAAGATTTTGATTTAATAATTAGTAAAGATATTTTTATTGAAGATGTTCATTTTTTAAAATCTGATGGTGCTGAAAAAATCGCTTCCAAACTTTTGTTAACTAATTTGTCGGATATTGCTTCAAGCGGTGGCGAACCGCTTTATTACATGATGGGATTTACCAAAAATTCAACCTTAAAAGATGATTTTTATCGAGAATTTGCCAATGCTTTAAAAAAATTACAACAAAAATTCAAACTCACTTTAATTGGTGGCGATACTTCAAATTCTGCTAAATTATTTTATTCAATTACAATTTTTGGTAAAGTTAAAAAAAATAAAATTTTATCACGGAAAAATGCTAAAAATGGTGATTTAATTTTTGTTTCAAACTCAATTGGTGATGCCTTTCTTGGTCTTGATATAAAATTAAAAAATTTAAAAAAACTCGAAAATTATCAACAAAAGTTACTCGATAAACATTTTTATCCGCAACCAAGAATTGAATTGGGTCGTGAATTAATTAATAAAAATTTATCAAAATGTGCCACTGATATTTCCGATGGACTTATAGCCGATTTATCGAATATTTGCAAGGCCTCAAACCTCAATGCCGAAATTTATTTATCGCAAATTCCTTTGTCGAATGAAGCCAAAATTTATTTAAAAAATAATCCGAAAATTAATGTTTTAGAGCTTTTAAGTGGTGGCGATGATTATGAATTAATTTTTTCAATAAATCCAAAAAATTTGAATAAAATTGAGGCTATTTCTAAAAAACTTAATTTAAAACTCACATATATTGGCAAGTTTTTTAAAGAATCCGACTATCAAGCAAATAAAAATTCTAGTGTTTTTTTATTTCCAGATGAGCAAAATAAATCTTCAAAAACTTTAATCAAAATTTTAAAGAAAGGTTATGAGCACCAATAATTTTTTATTCAACTTCAATATAAAAGAAGAAAATAACGAGAACATACAATATGCAACACCAACTAAGAGAATGATTTCTGGCATTATTGATTCTTTTATAGTTTTAATTTTAAGAGCTTTGTTTTTACAAATTGTGATTAATTCTTTTGCAATAAATATTTTTAATAATTTTATTGAGGAATTTGAAAAAAATTTTGGAACGCGAACGCCAAAAGGCACAACAGAACATGTTGAATTTATAATGAATCATTCGATATTTCTATATGGTTTAATTATTTTTTTTATAACAATTTTTATTGGCACTCTTTATCACGCATATTTTAATTCATCAAATTGGCAAGCAACAATTGGCAAGAGAATTGCGGGAGTTATAGTCGCAAATAAAGATTCTCAAAAAATATCTTTTATGACAGGAGTAAATCATTATTTTTTATCTCTTATTCCCATAATTTATATTATTTTTATTTTTATTTACGCTCAAAAAAATAAATATGAAATTTACGAATTATTCTCAAAAAATCATTTTTTGGCAATTCTGGGATTGTTACTTTTAATTGCCTCTCATGCCAATGCTTTTAGCAATAAAAAAATTAATTTATTTGATTATTTTATGAAAATAGAATTTCATTTAGGACGCACTGAAAACAAATTACCTTGGACCAAAATTGATAAATAAAAATTATTAGAAAACATGTTTAATTTAGCTCAAAAAACTATTAATAATTCGATAAATTGTAATTCAGTTGGCCTGCATAGTGGCTTGAATATTAATATGAAAATCAATCCAGCTCCGATAAATACGGGAATTATTTTTCGTCGAATTGATTTGGAATCAGGCAAAAATGAAATTAAGGCGGAGTTTAAAAATGTTACTACCACCAATCTCGGAACATCGATTGCCAACGAATTCCAAGCCTCAATTTCAACCATTGAACATTTGATGGCGGCGATTTGGAGTTGCGGAATTGATAATTTAATTATCGAAGTTGATAATGCCGAAGTGCCAATTATGGATGGCTCTTCTGAACCTTTTGTTTTTTTAATTGAATGCGCTGGAATTTCTACGCAAAGTGAAAATCGTAAAGTGCTTGAGATTCTTGAAAAAATTCGCATTGAAGATGGCGATAAATTCATTGAAGTCGAGCCCTCCAAAGAATTTAGTCTTGATTTAAATATCGACTTCAATCATCCGCAAATTAAAATTAACAAACTTAATTTTCATTCGAGTTTACACTCTTTTAAAAATGATATTTGTCGCGCTCGCACCTTCTGTTTCAAGCATGAAATCGAGCATATGTATAAAATTGGTTTGGCGAAGGGAGGTTCTCTCGATAATTCTATAGTTGTTGATCATGATAAAATTTTGAACGAAGGTGAATTACGTTATAAAGACGAATTTATTCGCCACAAAACTCTCGATTTTATCGGTGATTTATTTTTGGCGGGATATCACATAATCGGGCATTTCAACGCTTATAAAGTTGGACACACCATCAATAATAAATTTCTCCATCATCTGTTTAGTAATCCGCAAAAATGGCGTTTGGTTTAAGAATAAATTACGCCATTTTTAAGCTTCAATCAAAGTTGAATTCAAAAATAAATTGCTGTCTTTGTCCATATAAATCAAGGTTCACAACAAAATATTTCTCGCTTAAAAAAATCTAAAATAATCAAAATAAAATCAATATAATTTTAAAATTGAAAAGCTATTTGAGTAGTTAATTTGGGATTAATCATCTTAAAATAATTTTAGAAATCTGATTTTGTATGGCACGATATTTGGTTTCATAAAAAATTTTGATTGAAGAAAATTTACAATGTTAATAAATGATTTTAATAAGTAATTATTAGTATAAATAATTGTTTAATAATTACTTAAAATCATATGAAAAATAGAGCTTCGTCAAGAAGGGAGATAGAATTGTTAGATATTATAATTGATGCCAGAAGTTCTTTAGAAAGAAGGCAAGATATTGATTCAAAAAATAGTAGTCCCGCGCTTTTAGAATTTATGAGTAAGATAATTTCATATCTCCAAAATGCTGATTCATATGTGAGTAAAGGAAGTGAAGTTTCTAAAAAACTTAAAGAAGAAACCTTTGGGTTTCTTAAATATGTTGGCAATTATGATAAATTTAAAGATGAAATTATTACATTACTTGATTTGAGGTCCAGAGTTTTAATTTCAGTTGTTAAGGGTGACAATCAAGCTCTGATTTCTAAAATTTATACAAATCCTGATGAAGTTAAAGAGGCTAGTCATGAGGGAAAAGGAATTTTGGATTATGCTTTGGTTTCAAACAACACAGATGCTTTAATTTTGCTATATGGAATCGGAAATATTACTCCGTTAAAAATATTTGAATTAAGAGATAAATTAAATCAGATTACGCTTGATGATAATCAAAAAAAATTTTTTAGATTTGGATTAGATATTGAAAAAATGGAAGGTGAATTTCAAAAAATTATTCAAACTCGCGAAAATTTAAGCGATGATGAAAAGAAAAAACATTTAATTGCAAGTGAATCTCAAAAATTCATTCACACTTTCAAAAATTTAAGCGATGACGGTAAAAAGCAATTATTTTCTAGTTTTTTGAAACATACAAAATTTCCAAATTTAGATTCAGCATTAACTGATCCAGAGTTGCAAGATTTTTTTGCAACATTTCGTCAAGATGATGAGGCTTTTCAAAAATTAGCAGATTTAATAAAAGATAAACCCGAAAATAAAGAATTTATTAAACTGATTAATGATTCAAAGTTACTTGATCAAGGTTTTAAAGATGTTTTAAAATTGGAAAGCAAA
>JBIIFQ010000054.1:0-6835 GCA_044237235.1 Rickettsiales bacterium | reverse complement strand
TGCCAACATCGCCAATTGCTTGGTGATGCGAAGAGTTTGCTGAAAATTTTTCTTCCTCGGTGATTTTATAAAATTGTGAATTTTTTTCAATTTTTAATTCGTGATAGGCTTTGCCATATTCTTTAAATTCGACGAAATGACTTTGTTCATGATCCATTAATTGCGGATGGTCTGGAATATGTTGAATAATCTTGCCACCATGAAGAATGCTAATTAATTGCATGCCGTTGCAAATGCCGAAAGTTGGTAAATTAGTTTTCAAAGCTTTGCTGACGATTTCATGTTCAAAATTTTCTCTGGGCAAATTAAGTTTAACGGTCGGATGAACATAATCATCGCCATAACGCGAAGGGCTGATATCCATATAACCACCAATCACCATTAAGCCATCAATCATTGATAAATAAGTTTCGATGGCGTCGTAATTGTAGGTAAATAAAATGGGAAAACCACCATTTTCATTGATGGCGTCGACATAATTGGCGCGAATAGCATAATGATCTTTTTTAGAATAGCCATTTGTTGATCCTTCTTGAAAATCAGGCAAAATGCCAATAATTGGACGAGATATTGTCATAAATTTTTTAAAGATTGAAGTTCGATTGCCGACGCCAATGACGCCATTTTGGCAATTAATTCGTAAACAATTATAGAATTATTTTCCGAATCGATAAAATTATTTTGTTGTGGTAAATTTTCAAGATTATAAAAAGTTGCTCCCATAGCATTTAAACTAATGTGGTCGTCGCGTGAATCATTGGTACGAAATAAATTTTGAGCAACATTGCCATTGATCATGTAAATCATTGGTTCGCACGGATTATTATTAATTTTATCGGCGGTAATTATACCTTCCTGAATCATTACTTTAGTAGTTTGAGTTGAGCCTTTGAGCATGTTCATTTTGTTGCGTTCCTTCTTATTTATCTCAAGGACATCTTGCGGATTTGAAACGCTCCAAACCGCCATTCCGTAAGTTCCGTTATCGGCTTTGATGTAGCAATAAGGTTGGTCTTTGATGTTGTGTTCTAAATATTTTTCAGTGATTTTTTTTAAGAGCTTTTCGACATTTTTTGCCAAACATTCAAGTCCAACGCTTTCTTTAAAATCAACATCTTCACAATGATCGTGCATTGAAGAAATAAGCCAAGGATCGAGATCTAAAATTTTGGCAATTTCATTGGCAATTTCGTTGTAAATGGTAAAATGTTGCGATTTAGTTCTTTGATGCCAACCCATGGCAATCGGCGGGCTAATGATTGTTGAAATATTGCTTAAAATTTCAGGAACGCCGTTAGTTAAATCATTATTTAAAATTGCTAAATCGGCAAAAATATTTTGATTATTTTCATCGCTTATCGCTAATTTTCCAGAAATTTTTTGTAGTGGATAAAGGGTGATTGAGCCTTCATTTTCAAGAGTTATAACAGTTTTAGCAATTATTTCTGAATTGTAAGTTGCCACAAAAACTTGACATTTTTGACGTTGTAAAATCTCAACAATTATTGCTAAATTCTCAAGATAACGAATATTTCTGGTATGATTTTCGGGAATAATAAAAATATTTTTTGGACTCGTCGAAAAATTGCTTGATAAAAATTCTTTGACCAAATTTTCAGCAATATTTTTACCCGATTCTGATAAATTATTAAAGCCGGCGGGATAGCAATTGGTATCGATCGCGGAGATTTTATAAGAACTATGGCGTAAATCAATTGAGTTATAAAAAAAAGCTGGATTTGTTTTAAATTTCTGTATAAAAAAATCGTCAATTATGGATTTTTTCAAATGAATTTTTTGAGCGATGGTGTTGATAATTGTCATATTTTAGTTGGTAAAATTTTCAGCGTAAGATTTGGGTTTAATTTTTATTTCACGCGGTTCGTCGATTTCATATTCAAAATTATTTTGTGTCGCATATTCAATCGCATCTTCTTTCGAAGAAAATTCAAATTGTAATTGAGTTTTGGTGTTATTGCTAGAAACCCAATGCATTAAGGTATCGATTGAACGCGAGTTAACTTCTTCAACTGGCTTGGCGAGCCATTTTTTGCAATTTAATTTGCCTGATTGCATGGTGGATTTGGCTTGGCGATAAATTATTATTTTCATAAAAATTTTATAAAAAGTTAGGTTTTGTATTATTTTAATTTATTTTAAAACAATAAATATTTTTATGGAAGAAATTTTATTTTACTCATCAAGAACTTTTAACAAAGATTTTTAAGAAACCACTCAAAATTCCGAAGAAAATTAAAGCAACGCCAATCCAAATTAACGAAATCATTGGTTTGAAATAAGCGCGAATGGCATAATTTTCTGCTTCATCTTTAGTGCCGATGACGACATATAAATCATAAAGCGGATGGTGATAAATCGCACTCTCATTGGTGGTGCGATCGGAAATTGGATAAAGTCTTAATTCGGGTTTAAGTGTTGTGATAATTTTGTTATTTTTACTCACTTCAAAAACGCCGATGCGAGCAATAAAATTCTTGTCGGCACGATAATCAAGATTGGAAAATTTAATAGCAAAATTACCAAGCGTAAATGATTGATTTTTTTGTAAATTAATTTCTTTAATTTCGTCACCGGCATTGGAAATTATAACGCCGATCATGATTAATAAAAAACCGCCATGGGCAAGGGTTGAAATTAGTTTTTTTGAGTGATAAAAATTTAAAATCAAAGCGTAAATTGCTAAAAATAAATTTAACAAGGTGAGCATTTCGATATCTTTAAAAATATAAAAATTGATGGCAGTGATTAAGGCTGAAGCTAATAAAATCAAAGCATTAGCAGGTTTAAATATTTTATTAAATTTGATTGAATTAGCGACAAAAAATATTAAAAAAGGCACAAGTAAAATGTTAAAAACTTGATTATAATAAGAAGCACCGATGCTAATAAATTGATTAAATAAACCGCGAGATAAAATTGGATAAATCGTTCCAATAAGAACAACGAGTAGGGCGGTGATCAGAAAATAATTATTGGCAATAATTAAAAATAATCGACGATTTTTTTGTAAATTATTTTTAGAAATTTTGGCAAAATTTAAATTTTTAGCGAAAATATATAAACCAAATCCACCAATAATTGAAATTAAAAAAATAATGAAGAAGCCACGATTGGCGCTGATGGCGAAAGAATGAACCGAAGTTAAAACGCCAGAGCGAGTTAAAAAAATTCCGAGCAAACATAGAATCATGGTGATAATTGCTAAGAAGGCGCTCCAAGATTTCATGGCGGAATTTTCTTTGGCAAGTTTTAGTGCGTGAATTAAGGCGATTGCCGAGATCCATGGCATCAAAGAAATATTTTCAACCGGATCCCAAAACCAATAACCGCCCCAACCGAGTTCGCGATAAGCCCACCAAGAGCCAAGAGCGATTCCCAAAGTTAAAATTATGAATGAAAAATAAACTAAATAACGCAGTGATTTTATAACTTTTTCATTAAAATCTTTGGCGATTAAGGCGCCAATTGCAATTGAAAAAACTAAACTAAAACCAAGATAACCAAGGTAAAGCATTGGAGGATGAAGAGCTAAGCCGATATCTTGCAAAATTGGATTGAGTCCAAGTCCATTTTGTGGTGTTGGAAAAATTCTTAAAAATGGGTTTGAAGTTATGGCGGTGTAGGCGCAAAAAAGAGTAATAATAAATTTTTGAGTGGCGATGGCGTTAATTTTTACGGCATTTGGTAATTTGCTAAAAATTGCCAAAATTAAATTATAAAAAGATAAAACTGAAATTAGCAACAACATTGAACCTTCGTGATTGCCCCACGAGCCGGCGATTTTGTAAAGTAGGGGCTTGAGATGGTGAGAATTTTGATAAACATTGCTTACCGAATAATCGGAAATTACAAAACTATAAATTAGAAAAATTTGTGATAAAATTGAGGCTCCAAAACTTACAATGCACAGCATCAAATAAATTTTAGTTAAATCTTGAGCTTGATATTTTTTGTGATAAAAAAAATAAAAAAAAGCTCCAAATAAAGTTGTCGATAAATTTAAAATTAACGATGCAAAACCAAGATTTGGAGCCATTATAAATTATATTTTTGCTGAAATAAATTTCTTCACCACATCGAGATTATTTTCTAAAATGGTAAATTTTTCTTCCCTTTCAAATAAATCGCTTAAAAAATTTGGCAATTTTGGTTGCGGAATTTTTGCTGTTTCGATTGAGTCAGGGAATTTGGCGGGATGAGCTGTTGCCAAAGTCACGATCGCTTCACCATGATAATCTGAAGTTTCCATAAATTTTTCTGTAGCTAAAGTGCCGATGGCAGTGTGCGGATCCAGAATTTCACCGGTTTTTACAAAATATTTTTGAATTGATTCGATGGTTTCGGCATCGTCAATTTTAAAAGCACAAAAATCTTTGCGAATATTTTTATGAATTTCCGAAGGCATTTTCAAAATTCCCGTGCGTAAAAAATCATTGATTATTTCCGGAGTTTTTTGTTCGATTCTTTGAGCTTTTAGAGCGTCGTAAATTAATCTTTCAAAATTGCTGGCGACTTGAATATTCATGCTCGGAGACAGGGTTTCAATCATATCTTTTTTGCTATAATCGTTATTTTCAATGAAGCGCGTTAAGATGTCGTTGGAATTGGTGGCAATAATTAATTTATTAATATTGAGTCCCATTTTTTTTGCCAAAAATCCGGCATAAATATCGCCAAAATTGCCACTTGGAACCGAAAATGAAATTGGAGTTTTCTCGTCGCAAGCTAGACGCAAAGCGCTATAAAAATAATAAACAATTTGCGCCATAATGCGGGCGAAATTAATCGAATTAACCGCCACCATTTTTTTGCCATTTAGAAAATCTTGATCGCCAAACATTTTTTTCACCAGATTTTGACAATCGTCAAAATTGCCATTCAAAGCAATGTTAAAAACATTATCTTGAATGACGGTCGTCATTTGGCGACGCTGAACTTCGGAAACTTTTTGATGTGGATACATAATAAAAATCTCGGCATTTTTGCAATGCATGCAACCTTGTATCGCGGCAGAGCCGGTATCACCTGAAGTGGCACCGATAATTACAATTTTTTGACCACGAATTTTTAAAAAATAATCCAAAACATTGCCTAAAAATTGCAAAGCAAAATCTTTAAAAGCTAAGGTTGGACCGTGAAATAATTCGAGTAAATAATGATTTTTATCAAGTTGTTTAAGTGGAGCTATCGCTTGATGCGAGAAGGTTGCATAAGATTTTTCAATAATTTTTTTATATTCATCATTGGGAATTTCATTATCGACAAAAATGCGCGTAATCTCAAAAAATAATTCTTGATAAGACATTTTGCGCAATTCTCGCAGTTTTTTCTCATCAAAACTTGGTAAAAATTCTGGGATGTAAAGCCCGCCATCAGTTGCTAAACCTTGAAAAATTACATCTTCAAAATTTAAAATTGGTGCCGATAATCGAGTTGAGATAAATTTCATTGTTTGATTTTTGAATTAAAAAACTTTAATGTGTATTTATAAATAAAATTTTAGCTAAAAAATCCATTATGTCAACCATCGCAAAAAACATTAATCAACAAGAGCGACCAAACCACTTATATCGAAGTGGAGTTGGAGTTATGCTCATAAATAAACATAAAAAAATTTTTGTCGGCAAAAGAATTGATAATCAATCGGATTCTTGGCAAATGCCTCAAGGTGGAATTGATGCGGGTGAAGATGAAAATGTCGCAATGTTTCGCGAGTTAAGAGAGGAAACCGGAATTTCCGATAAATTTGTTAAAATTATTAAAAAAAGTGATGATTATTTTTATTATGACTTGCCTTATAAATTGCAAAAAAAATTTTGGGGTGGAAAATATTTGGGACAAAGACAAAGATGGTATTTGTTAGAATTTATAGGTGATGACGTCGATATAGATATCGCCTCGCAAGAGCCCGAATTTTCAGAATGGAAATGGATTGAAAAAATCGAATTAATAAGTTTGATTGTTAATTTTAAAAGAGAACTTTATCAGCAAATTATTAACGAATTTAATGATTTTTTATAAAAATTTATGAAAAAAGAAATTAATTTTTACGAAGTTGACGAAGGAGTTGTTAAGTCAATGGGTCCAATACTTCTCAAGATTCTTGATGAAAAGAAAAATGCTTTTATTTTCGTTAAAAATGTCGAAAAAATCAAAGAAATCGACGCATCTTTATGGAGTTATGGGCGGAGTAAATTCATTCCGCATGTCACTATTTTTGATAAGGATTTTGAAAGCGAAAAACAGCCAATTTTAATTTCGAATGAAGAAAAAAATTTAAATAATGCGCATTATTTAATTTTTTTAGACGAGCCGACCCAAGATTTTTTAAATAATTTTTCTCGTAGTTTTTATTTCTTTGAAAATTCACCCAATTGTCCAAATATAAAAGCCGATAATTTTTATAAAAAAGATAAAGGAAAATGGACTAAAGTTTTATTTTAATTACTGGGTCGCTAATGAATTTTGACAGTATTTGAGGCAATATTGATTAAATAGAAACTCTTGGCTTTAAATTATCTAAAGTTTTTAATATTTTAGATTGTTTTGGGCTTTTGCTCGGAATTTCATTGTCGATAAAATTGGTTTTAATTAACTTCTCTAAAGAATTAAATCCAAAATTAATATTTCCAGAAATGAAAGAGGTTGCGGTTACCAACCTAGAATGAGCCATGTTAATATTAACCTTAAATAAATCAAAAATCTCTTCAGTTTTTTCTTTTGTTTCCGAATTTAATCTAGCAATATTATCAATGAGCTTTTGATCATCGGTTTTTGCAATATTTTTATAAATATAATCAATCAAAGATCTGAC
>JBIIFQ010000053.1:0-6858 GCA_044237235.1 Rickettsiales bacterium | reverse complement strand
TTCATCTTTAAATCCAGTTAAAATCCAACTTTCCAAACCTTTAATTTTAATTTTTCCTTTGGTAATTCCCGCCGCAATGGCGTAGGTTCCAGCCTCAATTCGATCTGCTATAATTTTATGACGCGCCGTCGAAAGATTATCAACTCCCGAAATTTTAATTTGTGACGTTCCCGCTCCCGAAATTTTGGCACCCATGGCATTTAAACATTTAGCCAAATCAATAATTTCAGGCTCGCAAGCCGAATTGTAAATTATGGTATCGCCTTTCGCCAAACTCGCCGCCATCATGGCATTTTCCGTGGCTCCGACCGAAATTTTTTCAAAATGAATTTCGGCACCTTTTAAACGACCACCGGCAACAACGCCCTCAACATAACCGTCGCGTAATTCAAATTTTGCTCCCAAAGCTTCGAGCGCTTTTAAATGCAAATCTACCGGACGCGTGCCAATTGCACAACCTCCGGGTAAAGAAACTTTAGCACGACCGCACCTTGCTAAAAGCGGTCCGAGAATAAAAATTGAAGCACGCATTTTACGCACTAAATCATAGTCAGCGACGGGATTGTTGATATTCTTGCCGTCAAGAATCAATACGCGCCCTTGATTTCCAAGCTCTTTGTCATAACCATCGAGCGTAACTTCGACTCCAAGATTAATTAACAAATTCGCCATGGTTGAAATATCAGAAACATGCGGAACATTTGTTAGAGTAAGCTTTTCATCACATAAAATCGAGGCAACCATTAAAGGCAAAGTGGCATTTTTAGCACCACTAATTTGCACTTCGCCAAAAAGTGGAATTCCGCCATTGATAACTAATTTTTTCATATTTTATTTTTCGTATTTTCTAACAAGTTCATCAAGCAATCTAACGCCAAAACCTGTTGCACCTTTGTGCGCCAAGGCATCACCTTTGCCTTTCCATGCCACTCCGGCAATATCGAGATGCGCCCATTTGGTGTCGCCAACAAATCTTTGCAAAAACTGCGCCGCCGTGGTACTTCCAGCTCCACGACCACTGCCAACATTTTTCATATCCGCTATATCAGAATTAATCATTTCGTCATATTCTTCGCCGAGTGGCAAACGCCAAACTCTCTCGCCGGTTTTTTGACCACAATCTTCCAGATTTTTTGACAAGGAATCATCATTACTAAACAAACCAGCATAAACATCGGCAAGCGCCACGATTATTGCGCCAGTAAGCGTCGCCAAATCAACAATTAATTTTGGCTTAAATTTTGTATTGGTATAATGTAAAGCGTCGGCCAAAACCAAACGCCCTTCGGCGTCGGTGTTGATAACTTCGATAGTTTGACCCGACATTGAACGCACCACATCTCCGGGACGTTGAGCCGTTCCTGAAGGCATATTTTCAACCAAACCAATAACGCCAACTGCATTAATTTTGGCATTTCTTTCCGCCAAGTTTTTCAACAATCCAACCACCACCGCGGAGCCCGCCATGTCGGTTTTCATATCTTCCATATTGTTAGCAGGTTTAATTGAAATTCCACCCGTATCGAAAGTAACACCTTTGCCGACAAAGGCTAAAGGTTGTTCACCTTTTTTGCCACCTTGCCATTTTAAAATTACTAATTGTGATTTTTTATCACTGCCCTGACCTACTCCAAGAAGCGATCCCATCCCCAACTTTTTCATTTCAACTTCGCCTAAAACCTCAATTTCAAGACCTTTAACTTTAATTTTTTTACAAATTTCGGCATAAGTTTCAGGATTTAAAATATTTGACGGCTCGGAAACTAAATCACGCACCATAAAAATATTTTTTGCCAAAATTTCTAATTCGGCGAAAATTTTTTGCGCTGATTTTTCATCAGCGGTTAAGAAATTTAATTTTTCAACCTTAACTTCTTTATCCTTTTTTTTATTTTCAAAATATTTGTTGAAACGGTAAGATTGTAAAAGCGCTCCAAACGCAAGATTGGCAACGTTTTTTGCCTCATCATTAAAATGATTTAAAACCTCAATTTCAGAATATTTAGTGCCATTTGCCAACAATAAAATTCGAGCGCCAATTTTATTTAATGAATTATCGTCGATCTTTTTTTCATCGCCACAACCAAGAAAAATTTCAACTGAGTCTTTATTTGCCAAAAGCACCGATTGCAAAAATTTTGCATCAAAATCTAATGAATTTTGGGCAATTTTTAAATTTGGTAAATTATTTTTTTTCAATAATTCTTTGCTAATTAAATGAATTTTTAAATTAATTTTTGTAGTTTTTGCACTGGCATTAGAACTTGATTTAACGCTATTTGAAGCATTATTGTTTTTAATAAAATTGATTTGCATTTTTTTAAGAAAAATTTGTTAAAATTGATTTGTCTTAGATTATGACTTCGAATTTAAATAATTTATTTTAAAAAACTACAAATAAAATTAATGGCAAAAATACTTCGTTTCATTTTATTTTTTATCACTAAAATTGTTCAAAATTAAAAATACATAAAATTTAAAAAATATTTAACATTTAAAATTTTTCTAAAAAAATTTATGAATTCCGCAGATATAATTATTTTAATTTCTTTAATAAGTATGGGTTTTTTTGGCGGATTTTCGCATTGTCTTGGCATGTGCGGTCCCTTTGTTTTAACGCAAGTTTCAAATAATTTAAGTCGTACCAAAATTGCTGATTTTCACGGTTTTAAAAAATTATCAAAAATCGCTTTGATCCCTTACCATCTGGGTCGAATAACTACTTACTCATTAATTGGATTCTTTTGCGCCTTACTTCGAATTAATCTCGATAAAAATTTTGGCATCGAAATTTTATCGGCGTTATTAATGTTAGTGGCGTGCGGAGTTTTTGTTGGTTTTTTTATTACGCAAAATTCTTTAAAAATTCATAAAATTTTTCAATTTTTTCCCAAAAAAACTTTTAAAAAATTTAATTTATTTTCGCCTTTATTAAAAATTTTAACCAAGAAAATTAATTATTTGTTAATCAATTCTAGCGGGTTAAAAGGCTATTTACTTGGTTTAATTTTAGGATTCATTCCCTGCGGAATGCTCTACGGAGCGTTTGCTTTAGCCAGTTCTTTATCAAATCCATTTTTAGCTTTTTTCGGCATGATTTTATTCGGCATCGCCACTTTTTTCGCCTTATTTTTCGTCGGATTTTTTGCCAAATTATCTTTTAAACTTCCCGAATTTAAAATTATTGCAAACATTATTATAATCATTAATATTGTTGTACTTTTTAGAATGTTTTTGCATAAAATTTTTTAAGATATTCTAAACAAATTTCATAAATTATAATTTAGAAAAATAACATTATGACCAGCACTCACAACACTTCATCAGCTGTCGATTACAATTACGATATCATTAAATTTTTCACTCTCGCTGCAACTTTTTGGGGAATTGTTGGCTTTCTTGCCGGAGTTTTGATCGCATCACAAATGGCTTTTCCGATATTAAATTTCAACCTCGAATACACAAGTTTTGGCAGGTTGCGCCCGCTCCACACCTCGGCGGTAATTTTTGCTTTTGGTGGCAATGTGCTTTTTGCAACCAGCTTATTTGTAGTTCAACGCACTTCTTCCGCCCGTTTGTGGGGGTCAGATTCATTGCATAAATTTATTTTTTGGGGCTATCAAGCTTTCATCGTAATCGCCGCTCTTGGTTATGTTTTTGGCGTCACTCAAGCTAAAGAATATGCCGAGCCAGAATGGTATGCCGATCTACTTTTATTACCAGTGTGGATTAGTTTTTTTGTTGTCTTCATAATGACTTTACGCCAACGCAAGGAGCCCCACATTTACGTTGCTAATTGGTTCTTCTTGGCATTCATCGTCACCGTCGCCGTGCTTCATATAGTTAATAATCTTTCAATTCCACTTCGTATCGATAGCACGCAAAGTTATCCACTTTTCGGTGGCGTTCAAAGTGCGATGATTCAATGGTGGTATGGTCATAATGCGGTTGGATTTTTCTTAACGGCGGGCTTTATTGGTATCATGTATTATTTCGTTCCAAAGCGTGCTAATCGTCCAGTTTATTCTTATCGCTTGTCAATTTTACATTTTTGGTCATTGATTTTCATCTACATCTGGGCGGGTCCGCACCATTTGCATTACACTTCATTGCCAGATTGGGTACAAACTTTGGGCATGACTTTCTCAATCATGTTATGGATGCCATCATGGGGCGGAATGATTAACGGCATGATGACTTTATCGGGCGCTTGGGATAAACTTCGCACCGATCCGGTTTTACGTTTCTTAATCACCGCAGTTGCCTTCTACGGAATGAGCACTTTTGAAGGCCCATTAATGTCGATCAAAGCCGTTAATGCTCTTTCGCATTACACCGATTGGACCATCGGTCACGTTCATTCGGGAGCGCTGGGATGGGTTGCCCTGATTAGCTTTGGAGCACTTTATCACCTCGTGCCAATCTTGTGGGGTAAAAAAGAACTTTATTCAATGAAACTTGTTAACACTCATTTTTGGTTAGCGACAGTTGGCATCGTGCTTTATATTGTTGCGATGTGGATTTCAGGAATCACCCAAGGTTTAATGTGGCGCACCTACAACGACATGGGAAATTTACAATATTCTTTTATCGATGTGCTTCGTGCCAGCCATCCACTTTACGTAGTTCGTGCCCTCGGCGGTCTACTATTTCTTAGTGGCGCTTGCGTAATGGCTTATAATTTTTATAAAACGATTAACGATAAAAACAACAATAATTTAATATAAAAAACATAATTTAAGAAATATTTTATGCTCAAGCATCATGATAAAATTGAACGCAATTCAATTATACTTTTAATTCTTACGGTTCTTGTAATTTCAATCGGTGGGCTGGTTGAAATCGCTCCGCTATTTCGCTTAGAAACCACTATCGAAAAAGTCGAAGGCATGCGCCCTTATACCCCACTTGAATTGGCGGGTGCTAAAATTTACAAAAGAGAAGGTTGTTACGGTTGCCACTCGCAACAAGTTCGCGTTCTTCGTGACGAAGTTGAGCGTTATGGACACTACTCTATCGCCTCTGAAAGCATGTATGATTATCCATTTCAATGGGGTTCAAAACGCACCGGTCCAGATTTAGCAAGGATTGGTGGAAAATATTCGGATGAATGGCACACGCGCCACTTGATCAATCCGCGCGATGTCGTTCCCGAATCAATCATGCCCGGATATAAATTTTTAACCGAAAATGATGCCAAAATTGCTGGCATCGCCGACGACATGGAAGTTCTTCGCAAAATTGGCGTTCCATATACCGACGAGATGATTCAAAATGGCGTTTCCGACGCTGTAATTCAAGCTTCAACCGAGCGTGAATCAGAAAAATTAATTCAACGTTACGGCAAAAAAGTTAATGTTCGTGATTTTGACGGCAACCCGCAAAGAGTTTCGGAAATGGATGCTTTAGTCGCCTACTTACAAATGCTTGGAACCTTGGTTGATTTTACAAAATTTGAACCTTTAACCATTAAAGAATTTAATGATTTGAAAACTAAAATTGATAGCGAACAACCAAAAAATAACGAAAATAAAAATGCAAAATAACATTTGGCTCTTTATACAAAATCATGCACCAACCATCGCCACGATTTTTTTTATATTGTTTTTTTTAAATGTGGTTTATTCAGTTTTTAGAAAAGGACAAAGTGAAAAATTTAATGATTATGCTAAAATTCCACTCAATGATAAAGAAAAATCGATTGAAGAAGTTGATAAAAATCAACAAAAATCCAAACCTAAAAATAAAAAATGGTTTAAATTGATATCGCATAAATTAACTAAAAATTAATTAACAATGACAGGACAAAAAAATAGCAAAGAAAATCAAAAAATTAAAAAATCTCTCGAAAGTTTCGGCACTACGGGGCATGATTGGGACGGCGTTTCGGAATATAACGTTCCCGCACCGCGTTGGTGGTTAATTGTTTGGATAATTTGCATAATTTGGGCGGTGATTTATTGGTTTTTTTATCCAACTTGGCCAACTCTCGGCGGTCATACCAAAGGTTCTTTAAATTGGACAAAATTTTCAGAATTATCGAGTGAACAAAAGATAATTGAAGATAAAAAAATCGTTTATCTCGAGCAAATGTCAAAAAAATCTTTAGAAGAAATTCGTCAAGATGAAAAACTCATGCAATTTGCTTTAAACACTGGAAAATCTGCTTTTCGTGAAAATTGTTCGGCGTGCCATGGACAAGGAGCTCAAGGTTACAAAGGCTATCCAAATTTAAATGATGATGATTGGTTATGGGGCGGAAAACTTAGCGATATTTATCAAACTTTACTTTATGGAATTCGCTCGGGTCACGATTCGGCTCGCGTCAATCAAATGCCATCTTTTGGTTTAGATAAGGTTTTGAAAAAAGCTGAAATTAACGACACCATCGAATATGTTTTATCCTTATCAAATAAAGCAGAATTTAACCCACGCGGTGAGGCAATTTTTAAAGCTAATTGTGTGGCGTGTCACGGTAATGATGGCAAGGGAAATCAAGCTCTCGGTGCGCCAAATCTTACCGACGCCATTTGGCTTTATGGCAGTGATAAAAAAGATATTTATTACACGATTTATTATGCTCGAGCTGGCGTCATGCCATTTTGGAATAACCGCCTCGACGATAACACTATCAAGAGTCTAACCTTATATGTTCATTCATTGGGTGGTGGAAGTAAATAAATTTAATGAATTAGAGTAATTATTAAATAGGGTTATATAAAAAGGGTTCCAGCTTCCTTTTAATTTTAAGAAAATAAACTTGACATAAAAAATATTAAAGGTAGTTTTTTATTAACTAATTATATTAAATTTAAACAATTTTTTTTATGCAAACAGAAACTCCCCAAGTATTAAAAA
>JBIIFQ010000052.1:0-6903 GCA_044237235.1 Rickettsiales bacterium | reverse complement strand
AAGCATTTCAACTCTTCATTTTAGCATAATTGCAATTCTAACAATTCTAATTATAATTTTTGTTAGCTTAAATCTAAAAAAATTTTTAATTAGCCTTTTAAATCAAGATATCGCGATTGTTAAAAATATAAAAATAAATCTGTTAAATAATTTATTTATGATTTTATTATCGCTGTTAATAGCTTTCGCTGTTAAGGTAACGGGGGTTTTTTTAATTACCGCTTTAATGATAATTCCTTGTGCCACCGCTAGAATTTTTTCAAAAAATCCGCAAGAAATGATAATTAAAAGCGTGGTTTTGGGCGTTATAATCTCAGGCTTTAGCTTTGCATTTGCAACATCTTTTGGATTATCGATTACGCCTTCAATAATATTTTTTCACTGTTTATTATTTTTTATTTCATTGTTAATTAAGAACATTTTTTATGACAAAATTTAATCACAAAACTGCGGTTGTTTTATTGAATTTAGGTGGTCCCGATAAAATTGAATCGGTGCAACCTTTTTTGTTTAATTTATTTAATGATAAAGCGATTATATCACTGCCTCAACCCTTTCGATTCTTGATCGCAAAACTTATTTCGTCGCGTCGCAAAGAAAAGGCACAAAATATTTATAATCACATTGGCGGAAAATCTCCACTGCTTGACATCACTCTTTCACAAGCCGATTCTTTAGAGCGTGAATTATCTTTCGATGGAAATTATAAAGTGTTTACCATCATGCGTTATTGGCATCCTTTCGCCAAAGATGTAGTTAAAAAAATCAAAGAATATCAACCTGATCAAATAATTTTATTGCCACTTTATCCGCAATTCTCGAGCACTACAACTGGCTCTTCGGTTAAAGATTTTGCCGATAATTATTTTGATGAAAATTCGGCATCAATTAAAATTGTTTGTTGCTATCCGAATCAAGATGATTTTATTAAATCGCACGCCATTCATATCAATCAAACTTTGAATAAAATCGCTGACACAGATTTATCAAAAGTAAGATTGTTATTTTCAGCGCACGGACTTCCGCAAAAGATTATCGATAATGGCGACCCTTATGTTTTTCAAGTTGAAGAAACCACCAAAAAAACTATTGAATTTTTAAAAAATTTGAGAAAGTTAAATACCGATTCTCGCGATACTAATCTTGATTATCGCATTTGTTATCAATCCAAAGTTGGTCCATTAAAATGGACAACTCCGAGTTTAGAGCAAGAAGTTCGCATGGTTGCTCTTGACAAAAAAATTCCCGTTATAATTCCGATCGCTTTCGTTTCCGATCACTCGGAAACATTGGTTGAACTTGACATAGAATATCTCGAATTTGCTACCAAACTTGGAGTTGAAAAATATTATCGAGTGCCATCTTTAAATATTGAAAGAAATTTTATTCAAGGGCTTGCAAATATTGTAAAAAGCACCGCAAAGAATGATAATTCACCAATTTTTTGTGGCGAAAATCCACAAAGAATTTGTCCGAAAAAATTTAAATTATGTCCCAACCCAAATTTCTCAACGAATTCGTGCGAAAGCTAGTTAATATTGACATCGAGGTCAAATCAAAAAAATGGCTTGAACTCAAAAATATTGAAAAATTTATTGAATCGCAAGTGCTAAATATTTTGGCGAAATCACCATTGTTAGAATTTTTGCATAAAAAAATTAATTTTGATTTATCAATTTCGCTATGCTCAAATTTACAAATTAGAAAAATTAATCGAGAATTTCGTGGCAAAGATAAGCCCACCAACGTTTTATCTTTCGGAAATTTGGATGAAAAAATTATTCAACAAAGTGGCTTGAATAAAGCTATTGGCGCCAATAGATATATTTTCCTTGGCGACATAATTTTAGGCTATGAATATATTTTAAAAGAAGCGAAGGAGCATGAAAAAGATTTTAAAAATCACTTGACGCACTTGCTTCTTCATGGCATTCTTCATATAATCGGATATGATCATGAAGACGCGAAAATGGCAAAAATTATGGAAGATTTGGAAATAAAAATTCTTCAAGAATTTAATATCAACAACCCTTATAAAAATGAAATCTAAGTCGCAAAATAATTTTAAAAAATTAATGAATTTTTTCTTTATTTTATTTAGCAAAAAAAATAAAAAATCTTTTTCTTCTTTAATAAATTACATCACTGAATCCTACGAAAAAGAGGGTCTAGTGACTTCGGAAGAGAAAAAAATGTTAAAAAATATCGTTAATTTTGGCGATAAAAAAATTAACACGATCATGGTTCCAAGATCCGATATTATTGCCATACCGGAAAATATAACTCTTAACGAAATTAAAAAAATCATCACCGAAGATGAACATACGCGCATTCCGGTTTACAAAGACAATATTGATCACATTGTTGGTTTTATTCACAGTAAAGATTTGGCAAAATTTTTGTGCGATACGAATAATGATTTTAATTTACAAAAAATTATTAGAAAAATTCTATTCATGCCGTGCTCAACTAAACTTCTCGATGCTCTTCTTAAGATGCGCTCTTCTAGGGTTCACATAGGAATTGTGCTCGATGAATTTGGTGCCGTTGATGGCTTAGTTACAATTGAAAATATCGTTGAAGAAATTGTTGGGCAAATTGATGACGAACATGATGTTCCGCTCGAAAGTTCATTTTTTCAAATCAAAAAAATCGATGAAAAAACTTACCATTTTGGTGGTCGCGTTGAATTAAAAAAATTCGAAGAAATTTTTAAAATAAAATTTGAAGATTGTTTAGTCGAAACCGTTGGAGGCTTAGTAATGGCAACCTTTAAATCTGTTCCCAAAATTGGCGATAAAATTGAAAAATCACAATTAGTTTTTAAAGTTTTGGATGCCGATAAAAGAATGGTTAAAGCGGTTGAGGTTAAAGCTTTATACGATCTCTAAAATCTATAAATTTTTTCTCGATCACTTCTAAAATTTTGATTTGTAATTTTTGATTATTTAACTCATTTATTTCAGGAATACATGTCGGCGAAGTAACATTTATTTCGGTCAAATATTCGCCAATCACATCAATCCCAACCAATAATAAATTAAGTTTTTTTAAATGGGGCGAAATTTCGCGACAAATTTCTAAATCTCGAGCACTTAATTGTGATTTTTGAGCACTGCCACCAATATGTAAATTGGAACGAATTTCACCATCTTGCGCAACTCGTGCTACCGCCCCAATTGGCTCTCCATCCAATAAAAAAATTCTTTTATCACCCGCCTTAATTTCAGCTAAAAATTTTTGAGCAATTAACGGCGTTTTGTAAAGCTTTTGCATCATTTCAAAATTTGATGCCAAATTTTGCGCGGTTTCATCAATCAAGATAACACCATCGGCACCAAAGGAATAAAGCGGTTTTAAAATAATTTTTTTATGTTCTTTGTGAAAATTTTTTATAGCTTCTAAACTCGCTGAAATTATGGTTGGCGGAGTTAAATTAGGAAAATTAGTAACAAATAACTTTTCAGGACAGTTGCGAATATTAGACGGATCATTCACAATTAACACTAAATCCTTTATTTTTTCTAAAAAATAAGTGGTTGTTAAATAATTCATATCAAAAGGCGGATCTTGTCTCACCAAAATGACATCAAATTCAGCAAGATTTTGTTCTTTTTTTTCTATAATTTCACAAAAATTACTTGAATTATTAAGTTTTATTTTTGATATTTGTGCGAAAATTTTTTGTTTTTTAACGTCGAGAGAAATTGTTTCGGGAGTATAATAAAAAATTTCATGACCACGATTTTGAGCTTCTTGGAGTATTAAAAAAGTAGTATCAGTTTTGATATTTATTGAAAAAATATCATCCATTTGTGCAACTATTTTCATATCGAAGAAATATTTTAATGTTAAAATAATTTTTATAATAATTTTTAAAAAATAAATGCAAAATAATAATTTTATAAAAACCACACCAATTTTTGATATCGGCGAGTTCGTGATTAGAGAGGAGCATGATGACGATGTAGAAAATTATTTCGAATATTATTCAAATCCCGAGGTTAATCAATATATTTTATGCACAATTCCGCAAAATATCGAAGAAGCTCGGCATGATTTTTATTATTGGAAAAATACTTTTAAGCGCGGTGATGGCGCTTATTTTGCAATTGCTCGCAAAGATAATAATAAAATGATTGGCTCGATTGGTTTAACTGGTTTGAACACTTATCACAAAAGAATCGAGATAAGTTACGATTTATCAAGAGATTATTGGAAAAAAGGCGTCATGACCAAAGCTTTGAAAAAAATTTGTGATTACGGATTCTATGAATTTAAAGTTAATCGCATTGAGGCAAATGTCGTTCCGCAAAACTTATCATCGCAAAATCTTTTAACGAGAAATGGCTTTGTAAATGAAGGTTATCTAAGGCAACATCGCTTCCACAAAGGTGAATTTAGAGACGTTCTTTTTTTTAGTTTATTAAGAAGCGATTTTTACAAATAAAAAAATTGAAAAATTGATTTGACTTTTTTTATTTGGTTTGGTTTAATGCTTGCCCCTTATTTAATTTATTTGTTAAGTTGACTTTGTTTTTAGTTGAGTTTAAACTTGGGTTGATAGTTTTTATTAATGGCTTAAGTAGCTAATTATTGTAAATACGAATTTTAACAAAAAATCTTTAGATAAATTTAAATTGCCAACTAAGCTTTTAGCTTAGAAGCAGTTAACAAGTTTTTTATTTTATTATGCTTAAAACATACACAGCGAAACCGAGTGAAATTGAAAAAAAATGGTGGTTGATTGACGCCGAAGATTTAGTAGTTGGTCGCTTATCCTCAATTATCGCCAAAATCTTACGTGGAAAACACAAAACCACTTTTACTCCAAATATTGATTGCGGTGATTACGTAATCGTAATTAACGCCGAAAAAATTAAACTTACCGGCAAAAAATATGCCGAAAAGCTTTATTACTGGCACACCGGTTACCCTGGTGGAATTAAAGATCGCACAGCTCGTCAAATCATGGAAGGAAAATATCCTGAAAGAATTCTTGAATATGCCGTTTCAAGAATGATGTCGCGTGGTCCTTTACAAAGAGATTTAATGACTAAACTTCATATCTATAAAGGCAACGAGCACAAACATCAAGCACAAAATCCTCAAATACTTGACGTCGGCGCTATGAATCGTAAAAACAAAAAAACTAACTAATTATGTCTGCACTTATTAAAGAAAAAGTTATCGAAATCAAACAACAAACTGAATCGCAAGATAAAAAAGTTTATCTACAGGTTAGAGATTCTTTAGGTCGCTCTTACGCTACTGGTAAAAGAAAAAATGCAATTGCCAAAGTTTGGATTAAACAAGGAACTGGCAAAGTAACAATCAATGACAGAGAAGTTAGAAATTATTTTGGTCGTGAAATTTTGGTTAACATTGCCAAAGCACCTTTCGGCGCCACAAAAAATGAAAACAAATTCGATGTAGTTGCTACAATTTTAGGTGGAGGCAAAAGTGGTCAAGCCGGAGCTTTATCTCATGGCATCAGCAAAGCTTTAGTTTTGTTCGATCCAAGCAATCAACCAATTTTAAGAACTCAAGGCTTCTTAACTCGTGATTCAAGAGTTGTTGAACGTAAAAAATATGGCCTTAAAAAAGCTCGTAAAGATCAAACTTACCGTAAACGTTAATTCTTATGAGCTTAGAGCCAAAAGCTTTAAGCTCATTTATAAATTTAAACACCGATTTACTTATAATTCACAATGGCAAATAATTATTTTCTCGCAAAAAGAATTTATATTGCCTCCGACCACGCTGGATTTGAACTCAAAGAATATCTGATAAATTCTCTCAAAAAAAACAATATTGAAATCATTGATTTAGGTTGCGACTCAGCAAAAATTTCCGTCGATTATCCCGATTATGGCAATAAATTATGTGAAAAAATTGGCGAAAATGATTTTGGAATTTTAATTTGCGGAAGCGGAGTTGGCATTTCAATTTCCGCCAATCGTCACAAAAAAATTCGCGCCGCACTTTGTCTTAACAAAACCATAGCTAAACTTGCTCGCTCTCACAATGATGCTAACGTTATTTGCTTGGGTGCTAGATTTCTCAAGAAAAAATATGCTTTAGCAATTTGCAAAACTTTCTTCACACAAAAATTTGATGGTCAAAGACATGTCGCTCGAGTCGAAAAACTTGGATTATAAGAAAAAATTAATTCGGAGCTTTGGCAGAACCAAAAGCCGTAAACTTTCCGATCATAAAAATTTTTTATTAGATAATATTTACGATTCTTACAAAATATCTCAGATTGATAAAAATATTTCTAGAAATTGCTTAGAAATTGGTTTTGGTTTTGGAGATTTTATTTTCAACAAGGCCAAACAAAATCCTGCAATAAATTTTTATGGTTGCGAACCTCATTTAAATGGCATCGTAAATCTTCTTGGCATGTTAGAAAAAGCGCCTTTGGACAATTTAAAAATCACCAATCAAGATATTAGAATTTTTATTAATAATTTTCCCGATAATTTCTTCGAAAAAATCTATATTTTATTCCCCGATCCTTGGCCTAAATATAAACATTTCAAAAGACGCTTGATCGATAAAAATTTTTTAGATCAAATCCTTTTTCCGAAACTAAAGAATGACGGCAAGATAATTATTGCAACAGATCATGATTCCTACAAAACATGGATTCTAAGCCATATTTTACAAAGTGTTAAATTTAAATGGTTAGCCACTTCAAAAACATCGTGGAAAACTTTTCCAAATGATTGGATCGTTACAAAATATCAAAAAAAAGCCATCGCCGAGGGCAGGGAACCAATTTTAATTGAAATCGAAAATCATGATTGATAAATCACAATTACCAAATGTCAAAGGCGAATATAGATTTGATGCCAAAATCAACAATTGGTTTGATTTGCGGGGCAGGGCGGAGATATT
>JBIIFQ010000051.1:0-6984 GCA_044237235.1 Rickettsiales bacterium | reverse complement strand
GGCACCTAAAGCGACGCCGATTTTTACACCCATATGTCCAAGTCCGCCCATGCCCAAAATTCCAACTTTTTTATTTGGACCCGCCTTCCAATGCATTAATGGCGAATATAATGTAATACCCGCACATAAAAGTGGCGCGGCTTTGTCGAGTGGAATTGAATTGGGAATTTTTAAAACATAATTTTCATCAACCACAATCACATCGGAATAGCCACCCATGGTGATCAAAGAGCCATCGCGCTCAAGTGAGTTATAAGTCATAGTATGTCCTTCCAAACAATAATTATCTAAATCTTGCTTACAGCTTGAACAAGTTCGACATGAATCAACAAAACAACCAACTCCAACATGATCACCAATTTTATATTTAGTAACTTTGTCGCCGACCTGACGCACCACTCCAGCAATTTCATGCCCTGGAACCATTGGATAAGTTGAATGTCCCCATTCATTTCGCGCTTGATGAATATCGGAATGGCAAATTCCACAATATTTAATATCGATTACAACATCATGTTCTTTGGGATTTCTTCTTTCAAAAGAAAATGGTGCAAGTTGCTCTTGCGGTGCTTTAGTAGCAATTCCTTTGGCTTTGATCATATAAATTTAAATTGAGGTTTATGAATTTTTTGAATTATCATCTTAAATATTTTACTTAACTTAACATTTTTTATTGGAAATGTTATAAAATTTTTTATTTGTTAGTTTTTTTGGGAACAAAAATTGGAATTTTTTAAATCACAATTTGCAGAAATTTCCTTATTGCAGTAAGGACAAAGAGTAGCTTCTTGAGCAAGAATAATTTTATTTAATTTTAACCGAAAATTTCTCTTCGATTTTTAATTGATGCAAAATTCTCGAAAAAGTTTCAAGCCTCATTCCCAAATAAGATGCGATTTCGCTTTTGCTAAATTCCAAATCAATTTCGTTATTTTTTTTGCCTTTTTTTAAAGAATTTTTTAACAAAAATTGCCCGATTTTTTCTTTATTATCATCAATTTTTGAATTACTTAATTGATTTACTAATTCATCATTTTGCGCCGATATTTCCAATAAAATATTATGCATCAAATTATAATTTTTTTCGGCATAATTTTTAAAAATATCAATCGGAATTGTTAATAAATTAGTGTTTTTTATCGCCGTCGCCGACAAGGAAAAATTATCGCTAAAAATATCGCTTAAACTTCCCTTCTCAATAATTTTTATAATCGCCTCCGATCCTTTGGAATTAAGCCTTGAGAGCTTTATTAATCCGTCCAAAACTATGTAAAAATTATCAACTTTTTGCTCTTGTGAAAATAAAATTTGATCTTTTTTTAGCTTGATAATTTTGGCATCTTTGAGAATCGTCAATAATTGATCATTTTTTAATTGAGCAAAAATTATAATTTTTTGGATATCTTCGATTCGATTGGCAATTTTTAAGTCTATCATGAAAAAAAATTTAATTTTTTTGATATTTATCAAATACAATAAAAATAATACATTTATTAGCAATACTATTTCCAACAAAAAATTTTAAATTAAGCAAAATATTTTCCCATCGTTGCGAAAGGACGACCAACTTTTAAGAGATTTTTAGCCAAAAAGATGAAGCTTAATTAATAGTTCTTAAGTGATACTTTTTTATTGGAAATGGTATAGTACCGAATTAACTAGCAATTAATCTTATTAAACTCTTTCTTCGGGACGCCATTTTAATAAAAATCGCGGAAATAAATTTTCCACAAAAGCTTCAATTTTTTGTCGATTTCTTTGATATTTTATTCCTAAAAATATTATTAAAAAACCAATTATTGCGACCGCCAATGGCAACATAAAAGATCCTTTAAAAATCACATAAAATGAATGAGCTAATTGACCAAAAGCGCCAATTACTCCGAAGGCAAAAAATACTTTTCTTCGCAGATAGATGGAAATAATCATAAAGAAAATATTCAAGACTAAATAATAGAATTCTAGAAAATCAGAGATTAACACTCCCCAAATCGAAATTATTCCCACTAAATATCCCCAAAAAGCAAAATCAAATTCCTTATATTTTCTATCAACAAAATAAGATATAATTAGGGTAATAAGTCCAATAATACATGAAACAATTTTTTCATCGGTAGAATTAATTTTGTTGTCAAAATTCAACAAAAAATAATGTATTACCAACCACCACAAACTTGAAGCCAATGGAAACACTAAAAAAGGGAATTTATAATATCTTAAAGCCAAAACAGAAGCAATAATCGCTCCCAACTCTATATAAATTGTATCTTCTAAACCATTATATAATTGAAAACCATGAATAAATAATGGAACAAAGTATACAGCCAATGAAATCAGTATTTCCGCGGGTATTTTAAAATCTTTTTTATGCGACAAAGTATTTCCAGTTACCAAACAAGATATAGCAAAAACTGATGAAAAAAACATTATCGCCGAACCTCCATTCGACCAATATTTTCTAAAAAACCATAACATCGAAGCTAAAATTAAAAATCCGCCCAAATTATATAAAATATGCGATAGTTGAAATTTGGGTTGATTAAGTTTTGACGATTCAAAATATTCCCATAATTCTTGCGCCTGATTTTCGTTAATAACACCCTTTTCAACCGCGGAAAGCAAATCCGATTTAATGATTTTCATTTTATAATAAATTTAGTTACCAATAATTTTTAATTAAAATACTAAATTAAAAAAATATCTACTCATTTTCGTTCATTAATTAAGTTTATGATTAATCCAATTATTTTATCTTTTTCTCTTGGATTGGATTTGATTTAGCGATTAAAATTGAAAAAAGTAACTTGGTACCTTTTTTTACTTCCTCACCTTTTTTGGCAAAATGAAAAAAGTGTTTTCTTCGATGCCATTCATGTCGAAAACCCCAACCTCTTTTTGTGAAATTTCTTTGATTTTCAAAATCACCTCTTGAACTAGAACCTCAGGTGCTGAAGCTCCCGCCGTTAAGCCAATTTTTTCAACATTTTCGAACCATTTTTCTTCAATATCTTGCGCGCCATTTATTAAATAAGATTTAAGTCCTGACTCTTCGCCCAAGTCGCGCAAACGATTGGAATTTGAAGAATTTTGCGCTCCAATTACCAACAAAATATCAACAATTTTACATAAATCGCGCACCGCATCTTGGCGGTTTTGCGTCGCATAACAAATATCTTTCGTCGCCAAACCTTTTTGCAAAGTTGGAAAGCGATTTTCCAAAATTTCAACAATTTTTTTGGTGTCATCAACACTCAAAGTGGTTTGCGAAACATAAGCAATTTTTTGTGGATTTTGAATTTCAATATTGCGCGCATCATCTTCATTCGTAACTAAAATAACTGGCTTTTTGACGCGCCCACTCGTGCCTTCAACTTCTGGATGTCCGCGATGCCCAATCAGAATAATTTCGTAATCTTCTTCTTCATATTTTTTGGCTTCGCGATGAACTTTACTCACTAAAGGACAAGTGGCGTCGATAACGTCCAATCCTCGATTCAACGCATCTTCTTCAACCTTATCGGAAACGCCATGCGCCGAAAAAATGGTGATGGCGCCGACTGGTATTTGCTCAACCTCATTGACAAAAATCGCGCCTTTTTTGCGTAAAGATTCAACCACAAATTTATTATGAACGATTTCGTGGCGAACATAAACGGGCGTGCCGAATTTTTGAATGGCTTTTTCAACGGTTTCAATGGCGCGAGTGACTCCAGCGCAGAATCCACGCGGTTTTGCAAGAATAATTTCCATAATTTTCAAATTTACGACATTTCTAACATTTTAATCAAAGGCTTGTGAGCCTTAATTCTCAAGCTTTCCGATAATTCAATCTCGCCACCAAATTTTGACGAATTGCCATATTTCATAACTTCATATAATTTTTCTAAATTATTTAATTGCATGTAAGGGCAATTGTTGCAAGAACTACAGCCTGAAGTGTTAATGAATGGACAATCATAAAATTTCCCGAGCGGATTAATTTTTTTCATTTGGTGAATAATATGCGGTTCAGTCAAAACAATGAACTCCAAGCCTTGATTTTTCTTGGCGAAATCAATCAAAGACGAAGTCGAACCGATGTGATTGGCATATTTTAACAAGGCTTCTGGACATTCAGGATGAGCAATTACCAAGGCTTGCGGATGGTTGGCGATTAATTTAACTAATTCTTTTTCACTAAATTGTTCGTGAACAATGCAACTGCCATTCCACAAAATCATTTTGCGTCCCGTTTGTTTCTCGATAAACCTGCCCAAATGCTGGTCGGGTGCAAAAATAATTTCTTGATCGCGTGGAAGTTGTTCGATAATTTTTTTGGCATTTGTTGAGGTCACGATAATGTCGGATAGCGCCTTAATTTCCGCCGAGCAATTGATGTAAGTGATCGCAATTGCATTTGGATGAAGTTTACGAAATTCGGCAAAATCTGAGGCTTTGCATGAATCTTCGAGACTACAGCCCGCTTTGAAATCGGGAATTAAAACTTTTTTTTGCGGTGATAAAATTTTGGCAACTTCCGCCATAAATTTAACGCCACAAAAAATAATTTCATCGGCATTAGTTTTGGAAGCTTGACGCGATAAATCGAGCGAGTCGCCAACAAAATCCGCGATATCTTGAATCTCGGAATCTTGATAAAAATGCGCCAAAATTACGGCATTACGCTGTTTTTTAAGTTTTAAAATTTCGTGTTCGAGATTTGCTGGAATTGAGTTCATAGCCTAGTTAAGTCCAATTATTTTATAAACATCATCTTTGGTTTTCGAAGCAATTTGCTTGGCATAAAAACCACCTTCTTGCAAAATTTTTTGTAAATAAATTTTATCATTAAGGAGTTGAGTAATTTTTGTCGAGATGGGCTCGAGACTTGATATTAAAAGGTCTGCCAGATCTTGTTTAAATTTTCCATAACCTGAATTTTCATATTCTAGAGCAATTTCTTGCGGAGTTTTTTTGGCAAAAACTGCAAAAATATTGAGTAAATTGTAAATTTCGGGACGCGATTCGTCATAAGCGATTGTGGTCGCCGAGTCAGTTTTCGATTTTTTAATTTTTTTCAAAATTTCGTCGGCGGAGTCGTTTAAATTAATGCGTGAAATTTCCGAAACATCGGATTTACTCATTTTTTTAGTGCCATCTTGAAGCGACATAATGCGCTTAACTTCTTTGATAATCAAGGGTTCGGGCAATTTAAAATAAGTGGTTTTATAACGACGATTAAAGGCTCCAGCCAAATCACGAGTAAGTTCTAAATGTTGTTTTTGATCTTCGCCGACGGGAACAAAATCGGCATTGTAAAGCAAAATATCCGACGCCATCAAAACCGGATAAGAATATAAACCGAGATTGGCGTTTTTATTTTCTTGCTCATTTTCACCGCCAATTTTATCTTTAAATTGTGTCATGCGATTCAACCAACCCATTGGAGTTAAAGTGCTAAGAGCCCACGCCAATTCTGCATGCTCACTCACTTCACTTTGCACAAAAATTTTCGATTTTTGCGGATCTAACCCACAAGCTAAATAAGTTGCAACGGCGATCAACACATTATTTTCAAGTTCGCGCGGGTTTTGTTCAACGGTGATGGCATGCAAATTCATGACACCAAAGAGACATTGATGATTGTCTTGGAGATCAAGCCAATTAAGGATCGCACCCAAATAATTGCCGAGATGTAAATTGCCGGTAGGTTGTATTCCCGAAAAAACTTTTTTCAAATTAAAAATCTTTAAAGTTGCAAATGAATTGCACCATTTTAAAATAAAAAACTTGTAAGGCAAGTGGTTGGTCGCTGATTTTAATTTAAAGCAATTTAAATTTGAAAATCAGAGGAAAGTCCGGACTCCGAAAAAGCATGATACCGGCTAACGGCCGGCGAATTAACTCGTTAAATTTAGTCTCGATTAAATTTAATAATTAATTTAGGGAAAGTGTCACAGAGAATATACTGCCTTAAGCCTCAAGCAATTGAGGCTGTATTTGCTCTTCATTTTTTTAACGACTTTTTTAACGACTTTTTTAATAATTACGAGTTGACAAAATTTTGCTCAAATAATTTTAATAATTACGCGAAAATTATGTTCAGAAATTTTGCTCAAAGTATTTTTAATAATTACGAGGCGCACAATTTTTTGAGAAGCGTAAGCGTATAACAATACGCGCGCATTCGAAAATAAATTGAGCAACGAAGTAAGTATTAAAAAGACGAAGAGCAAACTCAAAGTATTTTTAATGATTGCGGAGACGCCAATTTTTTGAGAAGCGTAAGCGTATAACAATACGCGCGCATTCGAAAATAAATTGAGCAACGAAGTAAGTATTAAAAAGACGAAGAGCAAAAAAGCGCAAGCGTATAAGAGTAAGCGCGCATTCGAAAATAAATTGAGCAACGACGCCAGCGTTAAAAAGACGAAGAGCAAAAAGGTCAGCGTTAAAAAGACGAAGAGAACTTGCTCAAAGTATTTTTAACGATTGGCGAGGCGCACAATTTTTTGAGAAGCGCAAGCTTACTAAAGTAAGCGCGCATTCGAAAATAAATTGAGCAACGACGCCAGCGTTAAAAAGACGAAGAGCAAAGGGCGAGAGTGAAAATGTGAGGTAAGAGCTTACACTCTTTCGTGGCAACACGGATTTGGAAAAACCCTATCTGGAGCAAGACCAAATAGAAATGGCAAGTTTTTATTAACTGGACATGCTTTTATGTCGCCATTTGGGTAGGTTGCTTGAGGTTGTTAGTAATAACGATCCTAGATGAATGACTGACGATTGAGAAATCAATTACAGAATCCGGCTTATAGCTTGCCTTACATAGCAAAGCTGATTAAATTTAAATTTTAAGCCATTTTATTTCATTAAATTTTTTATGAAAACCAACGAAATTCGCCAAAGTTTTTTAGATTATTTCGCTAAAAATAATCATGAAATAATTGCTTCGAGCTCTTTAGTTCCGCATAATGACCCGAGTTTGATGTTCGCCAATGCTGG
>JBIIFQ010000050.1:0-7033 GCA_044237235.1 Rickettsiales bacterium | reverse complement strand
TTAATAAATAGCGTGCTTTGCGATCGATTGATAAAATTTTTTGATTAACTAAATTTTGTAAATCTAAATTATTATCAATTCTCAATTTTTTTTCGGAACGAAAAACTTGTTGAATCTTGTTGTTTTGAATGGTCGCAAGACCTCTTTTGATGGTTTCAATTTCAGGAAGTTCAGGCATATTTTTTTATGCAAAATTTACTAATTTATTTTTAAATTTAAAGTATTTTGTGATAATAAAAATAAATTTTTAATAAAAATTTTTGACTTATTAAATAATTTAGATTTAAATCCACATTAATTCTTAATTATATAAAAAATAAGTTAAAATATTATTATTTTTTTACTTAAATCATTGAAAATAGATGATTAATTTTATGTTATGAGAGTTTCACTAAAAATTTAAAATTCATTTATAAATTATAAAATGTTAATTGACAATTCAAACCAAAATGATGAAGAATTTTTTAAAAATTTTTTTGGCTTAACATTAATATCAAATAAAAATCCTTTAAGTAGTTTTTTAGGTTTTTTGAATGAATCAAGAAACCAATTTCCTTTAGCAAATCTCGATTTTAATTTAAGATTTTTACCGATTAAAAACTCTAAATTTAATAATAAATTTGATGAAATTTTTTGTCATGGATTAATTGCTAGCTCTTTAGCTTGTCGATTTTTTTCTAAAAAATTGGATAAAAAATTCTTCGAAAAAAATTTTAATAAATATTTGCTGAAATTGCCTGAAAGTAAAGACTTTTCATTGAGCGAAGATTCAATTAAGACCTCAAAAAAAAGTAAAACTTTTTGGTCAAAAATTCTGAATTATTTAAAAATTATTTTAAGAGAAAAAGAGGATTATTTTTATCACAATTTGGTTGATTCTTTTAAAAATCCCGAGGATTGTTATGGCAATGAATTAAATGAAGGCGGTTATAAAAAAATAATCGATGCCAAAACTTTTTATGCGGATTTTGTGAAAATTTATGCTGAAAAGTTAAAAAAAAATACAATAAAAATATTACCCAATGGTTCAAATATATGCCCCGAAATTGATAATTATCAATCGGCTTTTTTGATTTTGTATAAATATTTTTTGGAAGAAAAAAATGAACTTTTGCAAATTAAAAAGAAAAATGTACAAATTAAAAAAAATTTAGAAAAATTAAATAAATTTACTAACAAAGAATTTGGAAAATTACAAAAGAATTTTAGCCTAAATTACAAAAAAATTAATAAACCCAATGTCTAATCCAGGTAAAAAAATCAATCCTAAATCGCAGGATTTAAAAGCTCAAAACACCGAATCTAAATTAAAAAATCCGGAAATTTCAGTACTTGATGAATTTATTTTAGAAATTTTTATCGACTTTCTAAATGATGAAAAAACGCAACATAATATTTTCGAATTTAATTCTCGATTGCTTAATTTTATTGCAATCAGATTTGGCTCTAAAATTAAAAATGCGTTAAGGGCAAAGAAATCAAAGGGTGATAAGGTTGTTAAAAGAAAAATTTTAAATATCCAGCCCTTACCCGATGATGAAGTCAAAATTGAAAATAAAAAAAAGATTGATATTGCAATTGCTCCACAAATTGAAGGATCGAGTCCAAGTAGTGTAGTTGAGCCATCGAATCGACCTACAAAATTATTTACCCCCGGTGGCAAAGCCACTATTTTTAACGAAGATAAGAATTTTATTATTGATAATGAAAAGTTGGAAAGCTTGACCATGGTTAACAAATCCGAAGAGGTGGTTGTTAACTTGGTTATTGAGCAATTGAAGAATATGCAAGATAAATTAAAAGCGAAACAGGTTGTTTTTAAAACTATTGATGAAGTGCTTGATTTTACTAAGGGTAAGTTGAGAAATTTGCAAAATCTTAATCAAAATAATGTTGTAAAAATCGAGAATAAATCTGAAAAAGTAGAAATTAAATCTGAAAAAAACGAGAAGTTAGAAAAGATTGAGAAATTAGAAAATAAAGTGACGAAAATTGTTAATCAAAATGTCATGAATGACAATTTTAGTAAATCCGCAAATAAAGATAATGTTTTAAAAGATGAGGTTCCCAGTCCTTCTCCTAAGCTGTTTAATGTTAAGGTTTCATTTAATGCAAGCGATATAAAATCTTTAACCAATACTCTTTTTGAAAATGTCGGAAAATGGCAAAATCAAGTAAAAAATCAAAGATTAAACGACAAAAAACCCCAAAAAATTATTAAAGATGATCTAACGATTTGTCTTTAAATCAATTTTGCCATAAATTTATATTGTTAAAAAAAGATATTTTATTTTAAGCGCAATCTATTAAAATTTTTCTAAGAATTTAAATGCAAAAATTTTTAAAAAGTGAAAAATAATAATGAATTTAACCCGATTAATAGCGATTATTTCTTAGAAATTCCTCAAGAATTTGGTGATAATAAGGTTTTGATGCATAGCTGTTGCGCCCCTTGTGCGGGTGATTTGATGGAGAGAATGATCGCCTCGAAAATTGACTTAACAATTTTCTTTTATAATCCGAATATTCATCCAAAAAAGGAGTATGAAATTCGTAAGAATGAAAATATTCGTTTCGCCGAAAAGCTCGGAATTCCTTTTATTGATGCCGATTATGATGTGCAAAATTGGTTTACTCGCGCCAAAGGCTTGGAATATTCTCCCGAAAGAGGCGAAAGATGTACCAAATGCTTTGATATGAGGTTTGAAAGAACGGCACTTTATGCCTATGAAAATGGCTTTAAAGTAATTACTTCATCGCTTGGAATTTCACGTTGGAAAAATATGGATCAAATTAATGAATGCGGAATTCGTGCTTCGAAGAATTATGATGGAATTAATTATTGGACATATAATTGGCGCAAGGCAGGAGGCGCTGAGAGAATGTATAAAATTGCGAAAAAAGAAGAATTTTATAAACAAGAATATTGTGGTTGTATTTTTTCGCTTCGTGATAGTAACGAATGGCGAGTTTCTAAGGGGCGTGATGAAATAAAAATCGGCGAAGAATTTTACAAAGAAGTTGAAATTGATAAAAAAATGTTAGAAATAAAATAGATAAATTATGCAAAATTTCTCCTTCAAAAATTTTCCAAAAATTGATCTCAATAAAAAGTTAAATATATTGTTTTTATTTGGATTTCTAATTGCAGTTTTTCAAGTAAGTATTTTTTTTATTACAGATGGGAATTATTTTTTTCTAATCAATGATTCTTACGGCTACTACTTTACTGAAGCCAAAAATATTTATAGACAAGGTTCGATCCATGATATTTCTAAGCTAATTCTTGATTTATATTACGATCAAATTAGAGAAGCAAATTACGATTTTAATCAAATTAAACCCTATCATTTTCCAATTTATTCATCTTATTTATCAATATTTTTTCATTTTTCCAATAATGAATTTTTTATCATAGCTTTATCTCAGTTTTTTCCGTGTTTGATAATGCTATTTTTTTCTCATTTAATTTTAATTAATTACTGCAGTTCTAAAAAATCTTTAACAATGATTGTTGTGGCTTTTTTATGTTCGCCAATTGTTATTTTTACTTGCGACTCTAATGCAGAACTATTTTCGGGGGCGCTAATAATTTTAAGTTTTTATTTGGGTTTATTCGCAAAAAAACGCGAAGGATTTTTTTATTATTTAGCATATTTTTTGGTAAGTTCTTTATTGTTTTTACGAATAAAATTTTTGGTTGCCATCTCAATTTTATGTTTAATTTATAGAATTTTGCCAACTAAATATAATGAAGAAAATAAAAAAATTGACCAAAAAAATATAATTTTTTTTCTAATATTTGCAATAATTTTACCGTCAACAATTTCTTATTACGCCTACGAATATCTTAATTGGCATCATTTAAAACTTCATGATTTTAAAAATTTATTTTCTTTCAATTCAGATAATTTATTAATCACATTATCTCTAATTTTTAATCCAAATACTTGGTATTTGGCGATTTTTCTAATTTTTTTCACAGGAAGTTTTTTTTATTGCTATGAAATTCGTTCAATATTTTTGTTAAAAAAAATATCAAAAATTTCAATAATCAATTCTTGCGGTTTTTTATTTTTTATAAGTTTAATAACTTTTTATACTCCAGATGGCTACAGAATGCTAATAAGTTTTTACCCCTTTATATTATTAAGTATCTACGAAAATTTTAAAAAATTCAAAAAAATAAACTTTCCTAGTAAAAATTTATTCATGTTGAAAGTTTTTCTAATTTTAATCCTAACAATTTTTCTCTATAATAACTTTTCAATCATAAAATTTTCCCACAATCATCAACGTAAAATGATAGAAAAAACCGAAATTTTAGAAAAAATTATGAATCAATATAATGTTAAAAATGTTGTTATAAATTTAAATTTTTTTGATAAATGGTTTCGTTTGCCTTTCATGCATTTATTATCGCCAGAAAGGTATGTTTTTATGGCATGGAAAAATAATTATAGAATATGTAATCTGTTGAGTGAGTATGACCAAGATAGTTTTAAATTTGAGTTATTAATTTTGCCTAAAAATTTGAGTGAAAAATGCGATTTTATTGCTAAAAACTACTTCACTAAAACCAATCCGCACAAAGAATTAAACAATAATTTGATAATTTATCTAAAGAAATAATTAAATAAATTGTAAATTTCATTAAAAAAATTTATAATTTTTTACAAAAAATATCATTCACGAAAAAAATAAAATGAAAAAAGAGATAAATATAACCTTGCCAGATGGCGCAATTCGCAGTTTTGAAAATGGCGTAAGTGGTTTTGAGATTGCCAAATCAATTTCAATTTCCTTATCAAAAATTGCCTTAGCAATAAAGGTAAATGGGGAATTGCACGATTTATCACATAAGTTTGCCGATGATTCAAAAATTGAAATTATCACTCCAAAATCGGGAGCTATTGCTCTTGAAATTATTCGCCATGATTGCGCTCATATTATGGCAGAAGCGGTTAAAGAGCTTTATCCTGAAACTCAAGTTACGATCGGACCAGCGATTGAAAATGGTTTTTATTATGATTTTGCGCGTAAAAATCCTTTTAGCACTGAAGATTTAGAAAAAATTGAAAATAAAATGCGCGAAATTGTTAAGCGCGATGAAAAGTTGATTCGTGAAGAATGGGAGCGTGACGACGCTGTTAAATTTTTTGAAAAAATTGGAGAAAAATATAAGGCAGAAATTATTTCTTCCATTCCAGCCGAGCAAAAAATTTCTCTTTATCGCCAAGGTGATTTTATTGATTTATGTCGTGGACCGCACGCGCCATCAACATCTCATGTTAAATATTTTAAATTAATGAAGGTGGCGGGAGCTTACTGGCGCGGTGATTCTAAAAATGAAATGTTGCAAAGAATTTACGGAACGGCGTGGGAAAGTGAGGAATCTTTAAAGAATTATTTGCATATTTTGGAAGAGGCGGAAAAAAGAGATCATCGTAAAATTGGTCGCCAACTCGATTTATTTCATATTCAAGAAGAGGCAACTGGTTCAGTGTTTTGGCACCATAAGGGCTATATTATTTATCGTGAAATTGAAAATTATATTCGTCATAAAATTGAACAAAATGGTTATGTTGAAGTAAAAACTCCACAATTAATTGATAAAGTTTTGTGGGAAAAATCGGGTCATTGGGAAAAATTTCACGACAATATGTTCATTGCCGAAAGCGAAAATCGCTTACTGGCAGTAAAGCCAATGAATTGTCCAGGGCATGTGCAGATTTTCAACCAGGATTTAAAATCTTATCGACAATTGCCATTGCGCATGGCGGAATTTGGATCCTGTCATCGCAATGAATCTTCGGGTTCGCTTCATGGCATTATGCGCGTTCGCGCTTTTACCCAAGATGATGCTCATATTTTTTGCGAAGAGCATCAAATTAATGACGAAACATTAGCTTTTTGCGAATTATTAAAAGAAGTTTATCGCGATTTTGGATTTCATGATATTTTGGTAAAATTTTCAACGCGTCCTGAAAAACGGGCAGGCTCTGATGAAGTGTGGGACAAGGCGGAAAAGGCTTTGGAGCAAGCGATAAAGCATGCCGGTTTGGAATATCAACTTAACCCCGGAGAAGGCGCATTTTACGGTCCAAAACTTGAATTTACTTTGGTTGACGCTTTAAAAAGAGAGTGGCAATGCGGAACTTTGCAAGTTGATTTTGTCTTGCCTGAACGTTTAGATGTAAATTATATTGCGCAAGATGGCTCTAAAAAGCGTCCCGTCATGCTTCATCGAGCAATTTTGGGAAGTCTAGAAAGATTTATCGGAATTTTAATTGAAAATTATGCCGGAAAATTTCCGTTATGGTTGGCGCCAGTTCAAGTCGTGGTTGCTACAATCACTAATGAATTTGATGATTATGCGAAAATGGTTTTTAAAAAATTACAAGCATCGGGAATTAGAGTTCAAATCGATTTAGATTCGCAAAAAATTTCTTATAAAATTCGTGAACATTCTTTGCAAAAAGTGCCTTACATCGTTGCAATTGGCAAGATCGAAGCAATGAATAACAAGGTTTCAGTTCGTAAAATTGGTAGCGATCAACAAGAGGTTGTTGATTTAAATGAATTTGAATCGAGAATTATTTCGGAAATCAAGTTACGTCAATAAAGCATGGATTATCAAGGCTTGGAAGAGTTAAAATTAATTGATAAATATTTAAAAAATTACAATGAAATGATTGTAAATTTATTTATTCATAAGGTCGATAATAAATCTTTTTCAGTATTAGATTTCGGCGCGGGGATTGGAACTTTGGCAGAAATTTTTTATAAAAAAACCTCGATAAAACCCGAATGTTTTGAAATATGTCAAGCTTCACAAAAAATATTGTCACAAAAGGGATTTAAGCTACAAAATGAATTTTTGAATGAAGAAAAATATGATTTAATCTTCTCTTTGAATGTTTTAGAGCATATTGAACAAGATTCTAAAACCGTTGCCGATCTTAAGAAAATGTTAAAAAAAGATGGTTATTTGATAATTTTTGTTCCAGCTTTTAATTTTCTTTTTGGTGAT
>JBIIFQ010000049.1:0-7183 GCA_044237235.1 Rickettsiales bacterium | reverse complement strand
GCAATTCTTTGAGTGCCAAAATGCATCTTTGATCTTTTTCGATAACGAATAATTTTTTGACGCCGGCATCAAGAATTGAACGTGTTAAACCTCCTGGACCGGGACCGATTTCAAGCACTTCAAAATCACTTAAATCACCGGCAGATTTGGCAATTTTATCAGTAAAATTTTTATCGAGAATAAAATTTTGTCCTAGAGATTTTTTGGCGTCGAGTTGATATTTTTTAATTAATTCGGAAGTTGATAATGGTTGCGACATCTTAATTTGATTGGTTTTACGACGATATAAATTTAGAATTTTTTTCGCCCTAATTTTTTTAAAAAATTAAATTTTTTTTAAAGAAAATTAAGGCGAAAATAAAAAATTAAATTAAATCTTGCGGATCAAAAAATTTATGACCCAAAGCCTCGGCGACGGCTCTATAAGTAATCATGCCGTCAAAAATATTTAATCCCGCCATTAAATTTTTATCGTCGCGAAGGGCTTTATTAAAACCTTTATTGGCAATCGCTAAAGTGAAAGGCAAAGTTGAGTTTTCTAAAGCTTGCGTTGAAGTGCGTGCCACCGCTCCCGGCATGTTGGTAACGCAATAATGAATTACGCCGTCAATCTCATAAGTTGGATTGCTGTGCGAGGTTGGGCGACTGGTTTCAAAACATCCACCTTGATCAATTGATATATCAACCATCACCGCGCCTTTTTTCATTTCTTTAACGATTTTTTTTGAAACAATTTTTGGTGCTGAAGCTCCGGGAATCAAAACAGCGCCGATAACTAAATCGGCATCAATAACATTTTTTTCAATATTTTCGATCGAGGCGTAAAGCACATTTGCCGAATTGCCAAAAATATCGCATAAATAACGAATTCGTGACAAAGATTTATCGAGAATTACAACTTCTGCGCCCATACCAATTGCGACTTTAGCCGCATTGGTTCCCGAAACGCCACCTCCTATAATTACAACTTTAGCGCGTTCAACACCGGGAACTCCGCCTAGTAAAACACCACGTCCGCCTTGAGCTTTTTCTAGGGCTCTTGCTCCCGCTTGAATTGATAATTTTCCGGCAACTTCACTCATTGGAGCGAGAAGTGGTAAGGATTTATCATTGGCGGTAACGGTTTCAAAAGCAATCGCGCGACAACCTGATTTCATTAATAATTTGGTTAAATTTGGTTCGGCTGCCAAATGCAAATATGAAAAAATAATTTGCTCTTTTTTAATTAAATCGCACTCAGATTTTTGCGGTTCTTTTACCTTCAAAATCATTTGGGCTTTGTTGTAAACCTCCTCAGCGGAACCCGCGATTTTAGCTCCTGCCTCGCGATAATCTTCGTCGGAAAAACCGATGCCTTCGCCTAAATTTTTTTGCACCAAAATTTGATGCCCAGCACTTACTAATTCTCTAACGCCAGAAGGGGTTGAGGCTGAACGATATTCATGATCTTTTATTTCTTTTGGAACGCCAATTAACATTTTAACTCCTATTTTAATTTTGATATTTTGTTGATGCGAATAATGTTGCTTTCTTTTGAGGTAAGACTTGGGAAAAGCTCAAATTCAAAGGAAAATTTTTGCTTCGCTTGCGAAATTTCGAGTGGCAAATTTTTGCCTTTTAAAAACAAACAATAGCCATCATCTTTTAAAAATTTTTGACAATATTCTAATAATTTATCGAGTGGTGCCAAGGCTCGCGACATGATACAATCGAAATTAATATTTTCAAGTTCTTCAAGTTTGGCTTGTTGAACAAAAATGCGATTTGGTGAAATATTTTTTATTTTTCTCAAAAAATCGGCCTTGCGAAAAGATTTTTCAATCAAATGAATTTCTTTTAAGCCAAGAAGCGATAAAACCACTCCCGGTAAGCCTGCACCCGAACCCAAATCGGCGAATTTTTTTTGCGGATTTTTAATATATTGAATTAATTGAGCACAATCAAAAATATGGCGATGCCATATTTGATCAATGGTTGATTTGCCAATAAAATTATATTTTCCATTTTCATCTAAAAGCTTAGAAACATAATCTTCCAAAGACTTTTTTTGTTCAAGATTTAGCACAAAAAAATTATTGATTTCGGCAAAAACTTTTTCTTTTTGTTGTGTTATGTTTTGTTCTATTTCAAGTTGCATAAATTCTTAAGAAAATTTGGGTTAAGAATTGTAAAAATTTATGAAATTAATTGCAAGTTTGATTTGAGGATTAGATAAAATTTTAAATGGATTTTTGTAAAATTTTTAAAATTTCTTCTTTAATTAATTGCTCAATATTAGAAATTTTATCCACTTCGTTTTTTTGATAAATTTTATAAAGATAAAATGTTGAATTATCTTTTTTAAAATAGGCAAACAGACGCAAACCAGCGCTTAAGCCTTTATTTGCATTTGGATTTGGAATTCTAAATTTCCAAATTTGACAAATATTGCAATCGTGAAGCAGGCATGTTGTTGGGGGGTTATTGCTAAATTTAAAAGATAAAAGAGTGTTTCTACAACCTTTGATTATTTTATCTTTAGATCTATTTTTCTTGATTAATTTTGAAAATTCGGCGGATTCCAAAACCGCTTTTACCAACATTTTTAATCAAGAATTTCGATGTCACTAGAATATCTATAATCGATTTTTTCATATAATTCGGCATAAAACCAAGGGGCTTCAAAGTGAGTCTGATCAACAATTCTAGTGGTGTCATAAGATTTAAATTTATCACAAATTTTTTGCAACAATTCTAATTCTTTTGAATTAAAACAAGATAAATCTGGTTTTTTTAATAAATAATATTTTTCTTTTTTAGTTTTGACACTGGCAATCTCTGCTCTCATTAATTTTTCTTTAATGACTTCGCTTTTTATTGAATCAAGACTACTTGGAACTGGACCGAATTGTTCACAAAAATAAATATCGCCGGTTACACTTCTTTTGTTATTTTTGTAATAAACAAAATCGAGATAGTAAAAAAGCTTGTTGAGTTTGGTTTTTCCTAGAAATTTGTTATTACAATTTTCTAGAAAATATAACAGCGAATTGATGTATTTTTTTTTATTAATTTTTGTCATTTTTATTAGGTAAATTTGTGATGTTTTTAGTAATTTTCTAAATTTTATTTGGATTAAAAATAAATGTCAAATATCGATTTATGTTCATATTTGTTGGCTTTATCTTGGTATAATAATTTTAAAATTGTTGTATTAAATAACTAATATTGCAAATAAACCCGATTGAATTAATGCGAATATAATAATAAAAATCGTTGTTAAATAAAATTAAAAAAAATATTGCATCAATTTTTGTATAATTTTATTATTATTAAAACAAAATTAATTTTTTAAACACAATGTCAGTAAAAATTCAAAATAACTCAGAAAACAAAGATGTTTTAGAGCTAGCTATTGATAATGGCGATAAAGAAAAGCTAGATCAAGCTTTAAAAAAATGGCAATTTAAAGATTATCAAAGTTTGCTTAGATTTACAACCAGCGTTCTTTTGCTCACACAAGATAAATCTTTGTGGATTGTTGAAGAAGAAGGCGGTGAATTGAAAAATATTGCACCTTCCGATGACCTTATTAACAAATTTTCGAAATAATGATCAAAGAACCAAGCGATAACTTCGATCCAAAATCCGCTATTAAAGAAGTATCTGAGAACTTTGTTCAATCGGATAAATTTGCTAATCATTTTATTAATGCTTACAAAAAATCCAAAGATATGGACAAAGCATTGCGAGGAATCATTAAAGAGTTGATGGAAAAAGATCATGATACTCGTGGTATTATTGTAGGAATGATAAGAAAAGTTAACGAGGAAGATTGGAAAAACCTAATAAAAAAAATATTTAGAGATGCCAAGTCGGTGATTATTTTTATTTTAGGAATAGTAGTAACAATCTGCGTTCAAAAATTTTTTCAATAAAAATTTGTGCATACATAATTTCCCCCCACATTTTTAAAAATTCTTGACCCGCAAAAATAAAAATTTATAATTTTTTTCAAATGAATATTTAGGGCTAAATTTAATTATAAAAAACATATTTTAGAATTAAGGTTTAGTATAAATTTTGAGTATAAAGCAAATTCAAAAACAATTATGAAAATTTCAGCAACAGTTAAAAAAATTCTTTCACATTATGAAAGCGATAATCCGGGAACCAAGGCAAATCTTGCACGAATCCTGATGCATGGTAAATTAGGTGGCACCGGAAAAATGGTTATTTTGCCCGTCGATCAAGGTTTTGAGCATGGTCCCGATCGCAGTTTTGCCGTAAATCCAGATGCTTACGATCCGCATTATCATTATGATTTAGCGATTGAAGCTGGTTTGAACGCATATGCCGCGCCCCTTGGTATGATTGAAGCCGGAGCGGATACTTTTGCTGGACAAATCCCAACAATTTTAAAAATTAATTCTTCAAATTCACTGCATAATGGCGGAACAGCTCCGCATCAAGCCACAACAGCTTCGGTTAAAGATGCTTTACGTTTGGGTTGTTCGGCGATTGGCTTCACAATTTATCCTGGATCGGATGCGGCCTTCGACATGTTTGAAGAAATTTCTAGCATTGCTGAAGAAGCTAAGGCCAACGGTTTAGCGGTGGTAATTTGGTCTTATCCACGCGGTGGCGATTTGTCAAAAATTGGCGAAACGGCGATGGATATTTGCGCTTACGCAACTCACATTGCGGCCATGCTTGGAGCTCACATTATTAAAGTTAAGCCACCAACTCAAGCCTTAGAAAATCTTGAAAATATCAAGGTTTATGAGAAGCTAAAAATACCAATGAACACTCTTGAAGAAAGAGTCAGCCACATTATAAAAACTGCTTTCGACGGTCGTCGTATCGTGGTTTTCTCGGGCGGAAACGCTAAAGGCGAAGAAGATATTTATAATGAAATTCGTCAAATTTATAAAGGCGGAGCGAATGGCTCTATCATTGGTCGTAACACTTTCCAGCGTCCAAGAGAAGAAGCTTTAAAAATGCTTGATAATATTATTAAAATTTATCAAGGAAAATAATTTTAGCCTTAATTAATGCTAAGTCATGAATCTTCAAAAATTTGATATCGCCATCGTCGGAAGCTCTTTTGCCGGCATGACTTGTGCCTTAACTTTGGCGCAAATTTCGCCACAAATTTCCATCGCTCTAATCGAAAAAGAAAATATTTTCGAGAAGGTACGCGGTGATGATGGGCGGGCTTACGCCATCTCATCATCATCGTTAAAACTTTTTAAAGAGCTTGGAATTTATGATGAATTGCAAAATGTTGCCGGCAAAATTGCCGATATAAAAATCACCGATTATAAATCGCCTTTTGTCCTTGATTTTATTGGTTCTGAAGTTGATGAAAAAGATGGTCAACTTGGGCAAATTATTGAAAATCATTTCATATTTGAAGCTTTAAAAAACAAAATTTCTCAACAAAAAAATATCACAATTTTTTGTCCAAATTTTTATCAAGAAATTAATTTTGGCGAAAATGTTGTAATCGAATTAAATGATAAAAAATTTATTGAGGCAAAATTATTTTTAGCCTGCGATGGCAGATTTTCCAAGCTCCGCGAACTTTATGAAATTCCAACCCGAACTAAAAATTATCATCAAACCGCGATTGTTTTTAAAATTTCGCATAAGATTCCGCACAAAAATATTGCTTACGAAAAATTTTTACCAAGCGGACCTTTGGCGATTTTGCCTTTGAAAGATCAAAATCAATCTTCAATTGTGTGGATTGCGCGCGATGAAGAGGCTCAAGCGATTTTAGGTCTCGATCAAGAAAATTTTTTGCAACAATTACATAAAAAAATGGAAAATTGTTTGGGTGAATGTGAAATAATTTCATCGAAATTTTCTTATCCATTAATTATGGTTTTGGCGCAAGATTTTTATCATCAAAAAATGTTATTGATTGGCGATTCAGCATGCGGAGTCCATCCAATTGCGGGTCAAGGCTTTAATTTGGCAATTGTCGGCATTAAAAATTTACGCGATTTAATCGCGCAAAATATTTTATGTGGTTTAGAAATTTCTGCAGAAAATTTAATCAAATCTTATCATCAAAAAACTCGCAACAATGCCAAAAAAATGGTGATCGCCACCGATGTTTTAAATTCAATTTTCGAAAGCAAAAGTTTGATTTTAAAATCAGGACGCAATATCGGTTTGGGTGTTATAAATTTACTTCCAAAAGTTAAAAAATTTTTTATAAAAAATGCCGGAGGCTTTTAAGTGAGCTTTCGCGGTAATATTTTATTAAAAATCTATCAATTTTTTTCGGTAATAATTTTACCTTTTTTGTTGCTTTTAATTTTATATCGCAAGAAAAAATTAAAAGAACATCCGCAACGATTTTTAGAAAGATTGGCAATCACCAAAATTGCAAAACCACAAAATTGTCAATTATTTTGGGTTCACGCCGTAAGCGTTGGCGAGTCAAATTCAGCATGGATTTTGATCGAAAATTTATTGAAATTTTCGCCAAATATTAACATTCTTTTTACTTCAACTTCAACCACTTCGGCGCAAATTATTGGGCAAAAAATTTTACAAAATGAATTATTTAAAAATCGCGTAATTCATCAATTTTTGCCAATCGATAGTTATTTTATTGTGCAAAAATTTCTTAATCATTGGAAGCCGAGAGCCTGCATTTTTGTTGAGTCGGAGATTTGGCCAAATTTTATTTATTGCGCTCACAAAAAAGCTATTTTAAGTTTTTTAATTAACGCCCGAATTTCACAAAAAACCGCTTCACATTGGTTATCATTAAAAAAATTAGGTTTTAATATATTTAATTATTTTTCAACAATATTTGCACAAAGTTTACAAGATAAAAATCTTTTACAAAATCTTACGAAAAATAATATTTTTTATGAGGGCAACCTTAAATCACAAAATTCTAAATTAGCAGTTGATGAAGAAAAATTACAAGAATTAAAATTGCAAATTGGCGATCGTAAAATATGGCTTTGTGCCTCTACTCACGAGGGCGAAGAAGAGTTAATTCTAAAAACACATTTTCGTTTAAAAAAACAATTTCCTGATTTATTGACGATTATAGTTTTGCGCCATCCCAACAGAGCCAGCAAGGTTTGCGAGCTTTTTAAAAATATAAATTTTGCCCAAAGAAGTAAAAATCAAAATATTACCAAGTCTACGGAGATTTATCTCGTTGATAGTTTGG
>JBIIFQ010000048.1:0-7197 GCA_044237235.1 Rickettsiales bacterium | reverse complement strand
GTGCTGGCTCACTAAATCTTTCTGAAATCGTTTTATCGCAAAAAGATCAATGGTATATTTTGCCAATGTTTCCAATGTTTTTATTATTTTTTATTTCCGCTTTAGCCGAAACAAATCGTCATCCTTTTGATCTTCCCGAAGCAGAATCTGAGCTAGTTGCCGGCTATAATGTTGAATATAGTTCAATGCCTTTTTCCATGTTTTTTTTAGGCGAATATGCCAATATGATTTTAATTTCCGCCTTCGCTTCAATCTTATTTTTAGGCGGTTGGCTTCCGCCTTTTGATTGCGATTTTTGCAATGCAATTCCTGGATTTATTTGGCTTTGTGCTAAAATTTTCACATTATTATTTTGCTTTATTTGGGTGCGAGCAACTTTGCCTCGCTATCGCTACGACCAATTGATGCGCTTAGGTTGGAAGGTTTTCCTTCCGCTTTCATTAATTTGGGTTGTTGGCACCGCAAGCTTTATAGTTTTTGTTAAATAAATTTTTAAAAAATGCAAATTTTTAAACAAGCTTCTTCATTTTTATTAAAAGAAATTTTTCTCGGACATTTATTAACTTTGAGATATATGTTCAAGAAAAAATTCACCCTAAATTATCCTTACGAAAAAGGGCCGATTAGCCCTAGATTTCGTGGCGAACACGCTTTGCGTCGCTATGAAAATGGCGAAGAGCGTTGCATTGCTTGTAAATTATGCGAAGCGGTTTGCCCCGCTCAAGCCATTACGATTGAAGCCGAAGAGCGTGGCGATGGCAGTCGTCGCACTACAAAATATGACATCGACATGATGAAATGTATTTATTGCGGATTGTGCCAAGAGGCTTGCCCCGTTGATGCCATCGTCGAAAGTCCAAATTTTGAATTTTCAACTGAAACTCGACAAGAACTTTATTACAATAAAGAAAAACTTTTGGCAAATGGCGATCGTTATGAATATGCTTTGCAAAAAAACATTAATGCCGACGTTGAATATCGTTAAAACACAAAATAAAATTTACCGATTTATTAATTTATTTTGACTAAAAATTTTTATAAAATAACATTATTGAGCAATATTTTTAAATAAAATTTCAATGAACTTTACACTTTACCTTTTTTACATTTTTTCATTTGTCTTAATTTCCTCATCGCTTGTGGTTGTAAGCACCAGAAATATGGTAATCGCAGTGATTTTTTTAATTTTAGCTTTCTTTAATGTCGCTGGTTTATTTATTTTACTTGGCGCGGAATATATTGCCGTTCTCCTTATTGTTGTTTACGTTGGAGCAATCGCAGTGCTCTTTTTATTCGTTGTCATGATGCTCGATGTTGATGCAAAAATCACCGAAAATGTTAATCGCAAAAAACCATTAATTACAATGTTGATTATAATTTTATTTTGCGAAATTTTCTTAATAACTAAATTTTCAACCATCAATTATGTTGAAATGAGTCCACAATTTCCAACGCCCAAGGATATTCACAACACTAAAGCGATTGGCAAAATTCTTTACACTGATTTTATTTTACCATTCCAAATTGCGGGCGCAATTTTATTTGTGGCGATGATTGGCGCTATTGTTCTAACCATGAAAACCGAAACACGCTACATTCGCAAACAAAATATCTCTAAACAAGTTTCTCGTAATAAAAAAGATACTCTCGTGATAGCTAAAGTAAAAGCTGGCGAAGGCATCGATTTATAATTAAAATTTTTATGCACCAAATTCAACAACATCATTTTATCACCTTATCAATAATTCTATTTTGCATTGGCATTGGTGGAATTTTTTTAAATCGCAAAAATATTATTTCGATTTTAATGTCGATTGAAATAATGCTTCTCGCGGTTAACATAAATTTTGTAGCTTTTTCGGTTTATTTAAATGATCTAGTTGGACAAATTTTTGCGATTTTTGTGCTTACGGTTGCAGGAGCCGAAGCCGCAATTGGCTTAGCAATTTTAGTAGTTTATTTTAATAATCGTAAAAATATCGAATTAGAAAATATTTCTTCAATGAAAGGTTAATGAAAGCAAAATTTGCCACATTTATAATTCCATTTATATTTTTTAGCAATCAAGTCTTGGCTCAAGATTATTGCTCTTCGCCACAAAAATATTATGATGCAATTTTAAAGGAAGTTGCCAAAAAAAATCCTAATGTTATTGAAAATTTACCCGAATGTTTAAAGCAAGATCGCACTTTAATTTTTAAAGTTTTATTAATCGATAAAAGTCAGTTTCAGAATGTATCGGAGAACCTTCACGAAGATAAAATTTTTATCAAAAGAATTATCAAAGCCGATCCCGAAATTTTAAAATATGTTGCCCCCGAAGTTCGTGCCGATCCATATTTTATGGAAGAAGCCATTTACATCAATCGTGATGCTTTAAAATATTCCTCTTGGGCGCTTCTTGATAATAAATTATTCATGAAAAAAATGATCGATTTAGATGCGGATAATTATAAATTTGCCTCGGATCGGATAAAGTCGCTCGAAGATTTTTCTCGCCCCGCCTTAGAAGATAACGGACTTCTTCTCGAATTCGCTCCGCCCAACGTTAAATCGAATAAGGAATTTGTGAAAATTGCCATAAATTCTGATAAAAATGCCATAAAATTTGCCAATCCAAAACTGGCCTTGGATCAAGAACTAATTGAGCTTGCGACCGATAAAGATCCCCTACCCTCGCCAGCGGATTTAGAAAATTATTTACATAAAAATTATGTTGAACAACATAAGAAAAAGAATTTAGGTGAATTAATTACAAATAAAGCTAAATTTTTTAAAAATGCCCAAATTATTGATCGTAATTTTATTACTAAATGGCGAAAAACTTATAATCTTGAAAAAGTTGAAATTGGAGAGCTTCAAGAATTATGGAGCCTCAATCCCGCCGAACAAAGAAATCATAAAAATTTATGGACGGATGATTTTAAAGATTATCCCGAGCTCGTTAATCGCATAGAGAAATTTTTTGCTAAAAGACATATTTTGCCCGAATCAATCAATGATTTACGCACAACTTTTTTGTGGAAAATCAAAGATAAACCCCTAACTCTTGCCTTTAATATTTATGGCTTAGCCCCAACAACCGATGAAATCTTATCACAAGAATTTTCTAACGTTACTTCAATCACTGCAATTGCTCAATTTCAGCAAAAGAAATGGCGTTTATCGATCGTGGATGTAATTTTTAATCGTGAAATAAAAATTGATGCCACTTATGAAAATGGACATAAAAAATATACCATTTGGGATCTTTATAAAATTAATGAAAAAGATAAAAATCCAAAGTTAATTTTTAAAGTTGAGGATAGGATTTGCGATTATTTTCAAATTTTTGCAGAACAGCCAAATGGCAGGTACAAACTCAATTATCAATCCAAAAAAATTCAATGCCCAGATCAAAATTTTAACGATTTAAATTAGCACTTTATCGGTAGCAAATTTATCCACTCCCAACATGTAAAAATCATTGATTTTCTTAATATCATTTACGGTCCAAGCCAATAATTTTGATGGCTTAATTTTTTTTAAAAGCTCGGCACTTATTAAATTATGATCAATCGAAACAAAATTGATTAATTCCAAATCAACCAAATCAATAACCCCTTGAAGCCCCGATTTTTTATCGCAAACTCCAACAAAATTAATTGTTTGCGAAAAAAAATTACGAAATTTTAATGAAATTATAGAGGTTGTTGAATAATCGGTAATGTAAGGTGCAAAAAAAATGTTATTAAGGTCAATTTCTTTTAAAATTAAATCGGCTTTTAATTTTTTCAGAGCTTCATCGACATTGGCTAAATCTATATTTTTAAAATCTATCCAATACTCCAATTCATTTTTATAACATAAATAATCTTGAAGTCTTGGCAATAAAAATTTTTCTTTATCAATTGGCTTATCATGTTTAACAAGAAATTCGCCATCACACCACCAAATATCAAATTCTATAGCTTTAAAGCCCTTGGTAACGGCATTTTTAAGGCTTAAAATTGAGTTTTGTTTCATATTATTTTCAACAAAACCACGATGAGCAAATAATTTAATCATTTTTTGTAAAAATAAATTTATAAGAAAAAATTCAAAAAAACTTTAAAACTTGTCAAAGAAATTGCCACAATTTTATTTAAATAAATTAGAGATTTTAATTTTATTTTTAAAAAATCGTCTTAGGAATTGAAATAAATTTTTAGTTAAGGTTAAAAATCAAAAAAATGATTGTATCCTAAATTAAAAAAAGTAATTATTGATAATCATAAATATGAAACACCGCACAACTATATCTCTAAAATTGATGATAATTCCAATTTTATTTTAAATAAAATTGAGTTGTCCCTAGAGAATTAAATAGAATCGCCATATTTGAGCGATCACAAAATCACCGCATTTTGGTAAAATTATAAAACAAAGAGTTAAACAGTTATTTTCAAGATTATTTATAAAATTATGATTAGAAATATTTCAAATTATTATTTATCACCCTAGAAAATAGCTGATTTTGCTCGTAATTATTCGAGGAAAAATGACAAAAATTACAATCACAATTGACGGCGCTCACCGCGAAGAAACTCGTATCGCCGTTCTTAGTAGCGACGGGAAACTTTTAGATTTCGATCGCTCCGCTCTAGCCATAAAACAAATAAAAGGTAACATTTATTTAGCCAAAGTTACTCGTGTTGAACCATCTCTTCAAGCTTGCTTCGTTGACTATGGCTCAGACCGTCATGGCTTTTTACCTTTCGCCGATATTCATCCCGATTTTTATCAAATATCCGAGGCTGAACGTCAAAAACTTCGCGAACTTAATGTCAATCAACCGCAAAAAAATGAAGATGATGATTTGATCAATTTACCAAATTCATCGGTTAAAAATAATATTGATGAAGGCGGAGAAGGTGAATCAATTACCACGGGAGCATATTCGGTTGAAGATGAATTGTCAGGTTATGGTGGCAATATTTACAACATTCACAAAAGATATAATATTCAAGAAGTCATCAAACCGGGACAATTAATTATTGTTCAAGTTGGTAAAGAAGAAAGAGGCAATAAAGGTGCTTCAATGACCACTTACGTCTCGATCGCCGGCAAATATTGTGTTTTAATGGCAAACACTCCAAACAAAGGTGGAGTTTCCAAAAAAGTTGATAATTTTCGTGATCGAAAAATACTACGCTCAATTTTAGGCGAGATAAATATTGGCAATGACCGCTCGGTTATTATTAGAACCGCAGGCGTTGGCAAAAAACCTGAAGATATAAAACGCGATTGCGAATATCTAAATCGTTTATGGGATACCATCAAAGAAACTTGCACCAATTCCAAAGCTCCAGCTTTTATTCACGCCGAAGATGATATTATTCGTCGATGCATTCGCGACATTTACAATGAGAATGTTAGCGAAGTTGTGGTTGAAGGCAAAGAATCATTTGAAATTGTGACAAATTTCGTCAAATTAACAATGCCCAATGCACCACAAAATATTAAACTTCACGATGATCGTGTGCCAATTTTTAATAAATATCGCGTTGAGCAACAAATTTCAGCACTTTACGAAAAACAAATTTCTCTTCCTTCCGGCGGATCAATCGTCATCGATCACACTGAAGCCTTAGTTGCAATTGACGTCAATTCTGGCCGCTCCACTAAAGAATCTGGGGTTGAAGAAACTGCCTTTACCACCAATTTTGAAGCCGTTAAAGAAATTGCACGTCAACTTCGTTTGCGCGATTTGGCGGGCTTAATCGTAATCGATTTTATCGACATGTATGATCAAAAACATCGTCGCAATATCGAAAGAACATTACGCGACGAACTTCAAAATGATCGGGCACGAATTCAGCTTGGAAGAATTAGTGTTTTTGGACTTTTAGAAATGTCGCGTCAACGCTTGGGGGCGAGTTTTTTCGAAACCATTACCGAACCTTGCAAAAACTGTGGCGGAACTGGCTATGTTCGCTCGGTAGAAATTTTAGCGGTATCGATTTTACGAGCAATTCGTCACGCTTGTGCCGATAAACAAGCTGGGGTTATTTACATTTATGCCACCGCCGAGACTATCGCTTACATCATGAATTTTAAAAAACATGATATCATCACAACCGAAAAAAATTATAATGTTCATATTTTCATGCAACCCAGCGAGGAGAACGGTTCTCAAGGTTTTAGCATTAAAAAAAGAAAAGGTCTTTCCGAAGAAGAAAGAAGAGAAATCGAAATGGAAGTAACTACGGGCAAAGTTAATCAATTAGATATTGAGAAAAATTATTTTGAAAGCTTTACTAATGAAGATACTTCAGAAAATAACAATGATGAGTATGTAAAGCCTAACAATAGCGATTCTCAAGAAAGAAATCATCACCATTCTAACAATAATCGCAATCATAATAACAACAATAATCGACGCCAAGATAATAAAAAGAGAAATAATAATAATCATCACAATAATAACAATCGTCGCAATGATAACCGTTATAAAAATCCAAATAATGATGACAAGAAAAGTAAATCTTTCTTTTCTTTTCTTTTTAAGAAATAATTAATTTTTTTTGGTATGGGGCTCCGCGCCCCATTCACCCCTACAAATTTTATTAAAACTCGTAAAGCCTTCGGGCTCTAAATCCCCCCTTGAAAGCCTGCGAACCTACATTTTACAAAAATACTCGTCAAGATTACGGGCCGTAGCTCCCCCCTTGAGGGGGAGCAGATTCTAGAAACTTAACGGTAGTTAAGTTTCTAGAATCGAGGGGGGTCAGAAACTTAGAGCATCAAAGGGCTTGAGATTATCTCAAAAAATTAAAACAAAAAAAATTCTATAAATGGCGATTTCTTAATTTTGTTTTTAATCCACAATTTTTCCAAATTTTTAATTAAAAATCGGTGATTTTTTAAGTTATTTTTGTAATTTTTTGATGGTTTTCTTAGAAAAATTTAGAATATTTTTTATTTTAAAAACAAAATCAAGAAATCGTCTTTTTTAGAAAATTATTTTTATTCAATTTCTACTTGGGTTAAAAACCGTTGATTATCTAAGCTTTTTTGACCCCCCACGGCTCCGCCGATTTAACTACCGTTAAATCTTCGGAGCCCGCTCCCCCTCAAGGGCTTACACCCCTACAATTTACAAAAATACTCGCAACGCATACGGACTGTAGCTCCCCCCTTGAGGGGGAGCGGGCTAAAATGTTTTAACGGTAGTTA
>JBIIFQ010000047.1:0-7291 GCA_044237235.1 Rickettsiales bacterium | reverse complement strand
CCAATAAAGTTTACTATTACAATGGCAATTGCGACATAGTTGTCGTAAGATATTAGCGGATATTTAAAATATTCATCTCCGTTCCAAGTAAGGATTGTAAGACCTATAAACAAAACAATAAAACTAAAAATTTCCAATATTTGCGAAAGTTTTTTAGTTAAAATATTGGAGGTTGTTATTAAAATTATATTGATTGCAATCAAAGAGATAATAGCAAAAAAATCATTATTTTCCAAAGTTAATCGCGCGATAAAAATATAAAGAGATGTTAATCCGCAAAATTGTAAAATTGTCAAAATAAAATCCTTATCGATTTCACCATTTATAAATTTATATTTTTTTAATATGCGTTTACTAAAAATTGCTATCAATGGAAAGCATATAAGATTTAAGATGGATGTTATAAAAATAAAATCTTGTTTATTATTCGGAGAGGGTCCCATTTTTCCCGACCCAGCCATTATCATGATTATTAAAAAGCCTGTAATTAAAAAAATATATAAACTAAAACTAATAAATAGACGAAATATGTAAATTTTTAATTTTTCTTGAAGAATTATTACGCTTAATAGAGCAAGAATTGTCATGTAGTAAAATAAATAAACAATTATTCCGTCAAAAATAAATTGCAATGCCATTAAAATGATTAGCAAAGAGGCTTTAATTTTTTCTAGATAACTTTCGGTTTTAAAAAAAACTATGGCAAAGCCTATTGAATTTAAAGCAACCAGGCCAATTGCCTCGTAATTTTCAAAGAAAGGTCTACTATCAATTTCAAAAAATATTATAAGGTTTAAAAACAAAAATAAAAAACCAAGAATTTCCAATATTGAGGAGGCTCTTTTTGTTAAAATATTGGTTGAAGTTAATAAAATTAGATTGATTAAGAGTAACAAAGTTAAGTAATAAGAATAATTTAATTTTATCAACAAAAAGTAAAAAATTATTACTCCAATAAATTGAAAAATCTCAATTCTATTTGGATTTGGATGGATATATTTTTTTACCCAAAAAAAGCTATATAAAATAGGCAAAAGGGAAAAAATTTCCAAAGGAATTAAATCCGATGAAGTTTTCTCCGATTTAATCGCATGGTCCCAAAAAATTTTACATATCACATAGCCCAAAAAAATAATCCACGTAACCATTAAAACTATCAATGGATCATTTATTTTGTTTTTCATTTTTTGAGTATCGGTATTTGAAAAATCAATTCCTCCAAAATATAAAAAACAAGCTGATTCTAGAGCCGTCCATAAATTTAATTTTTTTTTGAAAAAAGAAAATATAGATTTTAATTTTAAGAAATTCATAATTAATTTATTTATAAATTTCGAATATCATTTTTAAGCTTACGCTTCTTTAAAGTGCGATTGCTGAAAAAAACTATTATTGGCAAAATTATTAATTGTAAAAGAGTAGTTTCTACTAATTCATATCCTGGTCCACCGCCTCTGCCAGTTGGTATGGACATCGCTACAATACATATCATAATAAGTATAAGGGTAAAAAATATACTAGCATTTAAAGTTGATAATTTTTCATAAACAATAACAAATCTCACAATAATAAAAGTTGTTATAAAATATAGATAGCAAACATTCGTTTTATCTGCAAAGAAGAAAGACGTCATTAAGAGTGCCAATAAAATAATTTTAGTTTTTTCGGCATAATTTTTATTTTTTAAAAAAACTATGGCAAAGCCGACGAAATTTAAAATCACTAGAAAAATTGCAATCTTATTTTCGGGAGATATAAATTCTTTTTTTATTGGAATTGAAAAAAACGTAAGAGCTAAAAATAAATAACCAAAACATAGAATTTCCAATATTGTGGAAGTTTTTTTCGATAAAATATTGGTCGAGGTCAGTATAATTAAATTGATAATCATTAGAGTAATTATATAGGGAAGGTCGTATCGCTGAACAATAAGGTGTGTTGCATAAATATAAAAAATTACCACCGCGAATAATTGAAAATATTCGAAAAAAATGGTTTTAAGAATTTCGGAAATTTTGTTCGGATTTGATTTTATACGAATTGTAATCCGATAAATCAGAAATAAAAAAAGTGAGATCAATATTTTTAATCCGTATTTTTCGCGATCAAAAAAATTTAAAATTCTTTCGAGAGTAAAAAAAACGTAATTAATTAACGTAAATCCTTCAAGAATTAAAATAACTATTATCACAGAAGAAATGAACCATCTATTTTTGTTAAAAGCCGGCATCGAAATTAAGTGTTTATAGCAAAAATAAATTCCAAAAAAGGTGAGTAAATCAAATATTCTATAAATTGATAAGATGTTAAATGCGAAAACGGTGTAAAAAATCCCCCAAATTATGAATTTTGCCTCGGGACTTAGTTTCGAATATAAAGAACTTAAAGATAAAGGATTTGAAATTTTTGATTTTAAAAAACTCATTTTGTTATAAATTTAAATTAATTGATTTTTTAATTTTGATTGTATTTTAAGTTTACTTTTCTGCAATATAACATAGCTCAGAGTGGCTATTAAAGGTAAGATTATGATGTTTAAGAGTAAAGCTATCACAATAAATAATATCCTTAACTTGCTCGTTTCTTCTGCCATCAATCCAAAACTCATACCCAAATATAAAAGCATTAAGATAAAAATAGCCATTAGAAAAACAACAAAGACTGTGCTAAATTTGTGAATTTTTAATTTTTCTTGAAAAATTAGTAAGATTAAAAGAGCAATATTTGTTAGGTAATAAAACGAATAAATAATTATTTCGGTGAAAATAAATTGCGATATAATCAAGTTGAAAAGTAAAAAGAATTTAATTTTTTCTAAGTAGCTTTTGGTTCTAAAAAAAACTATGGCTAGACCAATTAAATTTAAAGTCATTAAGCCCATCATCCAATAATTTTCATAAAAATTTTTCATCTTAGCTAAAGGGAATGTTGCAAGGATAAGAAATAAAAATATATAACCAAAAAATTCCAATAGATAACCAAGAATTTTTAATATTGATGAGGTTCTTTTTGCGAAAATATTGGTTGAGGCTATTAAAATTAGGCTGATGGCGAGCAAAAGAATTAAATAATAGTCATCAACTATGATTAAAATTATTAAAATTAAAAAATAAGTCAATTGGGATAGGACCGATGAAAGTATTTGATATTTAAAATCTTCAAATGCGGTAAATTTCGATTTTGAGAAATTTATATTTCTTTCTTTCATTTTTTGTTTTTAAGTTTTAAAAATAAGTCAATTAATTTGCAATTTTTATATTCCATTTTCGCGACAAATATTCCTCCACCGATCTTCTTTCTGAATCTAAAAGCGCTCTTTCGTAAATTATCAATTCCGCCAAATCTCCATCAAAATAATTCGTGGTGTAATCACTTCTTCTGCCGATAAAATTATTGCCTTTAGTGCTAGCTCTTGAACTTTTATCTTGTTTTATATCATCTTTTTCGGATCAACCCATTCATTGAATTGCTCTTCATTGAGTAAGCCTAAAGCCAATGCCGATTCTTTCAAAGTAGTACCATCCTTATGGGCTTTTTTAGCAATTTTTGCCGAATTATCATAACCAATATAAGGATTAAGAGCAGTCACTAACATTAAAGAATTATTGAGAAGTTCTGTTATTCTTTCATGATTTGCAACAATTCCTACTAAGCAATTATCGATAAAACTATTAACGCCGTCGGAGATTAAATTGATTGATTCCAAAACGTTACGAATAATCATTGGGCGAAAAACGTTAAGTTCAAAATGTCCATTCATGCCACCCAAAGTTATGGCGTGATGATTGCCAACAATTTGGCACGCAATCATCGTCAAGGCTTCGCATTGAGTCGGGTTAACTTTTCCGGGCATAATAGAAGATCCGGGTTCATTTTCGGGTAAAGAAATTTCACCGAGTCCCGAACGCGGGCCCGAAGCCAAAAAGCGAATATCATTGGCGATTTTCAGCAATGAAGTTGCCGTTGAATTAAGTGTTCCCGAGAAGTTTACTAGTTCATCATTGCAGGCTAATGAGAAAAATTTATTTTTGCTGGTGTAAAATTTATCGGCATGCGAAAGTCCGAGCAAATTTAAATTTGAATCTTTAACTTTCCACAAACCATCCTTAGCAACGGTTCTACATAAATCAAGCTCAAGAAGAGTTTGGTGAATTTTTTTAATATTCGTAACTTCGCTAATTTTTTCCGCAAATTTTGTGGCAAAATCGGGATGACAATTTAATCCCGTACCAACTGCCGTGCCACCTTGGGCTAGATGACAAACAAAAGCGATGCTTTGTGAAATAAAAACTGAGGCACATTGAATTTGTACTTTATAAGCCGAAAATTCTTGTCCTAAAGTTACCGGCGTTGCATCTTGAGTATGAGTGCGTCCGATTTTGATAATATCTTTAAATTCATTTTCTTTTTTGGCAAGTTCATTGGCAAAGCGAATTAAAGTTGGAAGTAATTTTTCATAAGTTGTTAAAACAGTGGCGACATGCATCGCAGTAGGAAAGGTGTCGTTTGAACTTTGACCCAAATTAACGTGATCATTGGGATGAACCGGCGATTTTCCTCCTTTTTTGCCCGTGGCTTTTTCATTGGCAACCGAAGCGATAACTTCATTAACATTCATGTTGGTTTGAGTGCCAGAGCCAGTTTGCCACACCACCAAAGGAAAATGATTTTCGTAAAACCACTCGAATTTTTTTAAAATTTCATCAACCGCATCGACAATTTTATCGGCTAAATCGGGCGAAAATTTTTTAAATTCATCGGATTTTGGATCAACCGCCATTAAGTCTTTATTGGTCAAAGCGCATGCTTTTTTAATCAATAACATGGCGTAAATAACTTCCTTGGGCATTTTATGTCCAGCATTATCGGTGCAAATTGGAAAATTTTGAATACTTCTTTGAGTTTGAGCTCCGTAGTAGGCTTCAGCCGGAACTTTAATTTCACCAAAAGAATCAGTTTCGAGACGAAAATTTTGTGTCATAATATTTATTTTTAAAATTATTAAATCAAATTAAAAAATGTTTATCACAGAGAAAAATTATTTGCAGAAAATAAAAAATATTATTTTTATATAAATTGCGAAATAATTTTTTCAAAATTGGGAAAACTTGTTTTTATCATTTCGTCATCATCAATCTTAACACCATTTTCTAGGCACAAACCCATAATTAAAAATGACATTGCAATGCGATGATCCATCGCCGTTTTAATTTCGACCACATTTTTCGGCATCGCAAAACCGCCTTTAATTTCTAAAAAATCGTTGCCGATTTTAACTTCAACACCGCAATTTTGTAAATTATCGGCAATCATCGCCAAACGATTACTTTCTTTGACTTTTAATTCCGCCAAGCCGTTTAATTTTGAAGTTCCATTGGCAAAAGCGCAAGCTACAGCCAAAATTGGATATTCGTCAATCATGCTGGCAGAGCGACTCGCCGGCACATCGATCGCTTTTAAAGAGCTCGCTTCAACCTCAATATCGGCAACTTTCTCTCCGCCAATTTCACGAATATTTTTTAAAGTAATTTTGCCACCCATTTCTTGGAGCGTTTGAATTAAGCCGGTTCGCAGTGGATTAACTCCTATATTTTTCAGCAAAATTTTTGAATTTTTAACCAATAAAGCGCCGACCATAAAAAATGCCGAAGAAGAGATGTCGTTTGGAATTTCAAAGTCGCGTCCACCAAATTCTTGCAAGCCATTGTAAGAAATTTTGGTGCCCAGATTAAAATTTTCTTGAGTGATTTTTAACCCAAGATATTTCATCATAATTTCGGTGTGATCTCGACATTTTTCGGGCTCGATAATTGTCGTCGTGCCTTTAACCGCAAGCGACGCCAATAAAATGCAACTTTTCACTTGTGCCGACGCCATTTTCATTTCATATTCAATCGGCATGGCGTCTTGATTGCCGATGATGGCGAATGGCGATAAATTATTTTTTCTCGAAATAATTTGAGCGCCAAATTTTTGAATTGGTTCAAAAACGCGACCCATTGGACGCTTACGCAGTGAAGCATCTCCGGTAAAAAAACTGGTAAAATTATAAGGACAAACTAAGCCGGCAAGTAAGCGTGTTGAGGTTCCCGAATTGCCCATATCGATGATGTCGCTGGGTTCAAGAAGCCCTACAATGCCACTGCCATTGACTTCGTAATAATTTTCTTTTTTGACAATATCAACGCCCATTAAACGCATGGCGTTGATGGTTTTTAAAACATCTTCGCCTTCGAGTAAATTATAAATTTTACTTTTGCCATTGGCGAGTGAGGCGAAAATTATTGAGCGATGCGAGATTGATTTATCTGGGGCGATGATGATTTCGCCACTAAGTGCGATATCAGTTTTGCGAGTTGTTGTGACCATGTTTTAATTTAAAAAATTGGTGATGCTATTCATGATTGGATCGATGGCAAAAATTAAACCAATATTGGCGATGGCGCTAATAAAAACAATCAAGCGAGCATTGCCAAAATCTTCAATTTCGAGATTACCATTCGGTTCATCGAAATACATAATTTTGACGATGCGTAAATAATAAAATGCCGAAATCGCTGAAAAAATTACGGCGATGATGGCGTAAGGTAAAAGACTAAAAGTAATGGCGCTTTTTAAAATATAAAATTTTGAGAAAAAGCCGGCGAGTGGCGGAATTCCAGCGGTTGAGAACATTAAGATTGCCAAAGAAAAAGCCATCAAAGGATTAGTTTTAGCCAGTCCAGCCAGCGAGGAAATGTCGAAAGTTTTAGCGTCGGTTTCGTCATTTTCAACTTCTTTGGGCGAGCGCATGATGGTTAAAAAACTAAAAGTTCCAAGTGAAATTACGCTATAAATTATCATGTAAAAAATACAAGTGTTGAAAATTGATTTATCGAGTGGAGAGAGAGCAAGTAAGACAAAACCGATGTGAGTTATTGAGCTAAAAGCAAAAAGTCGTTTAAGATTTTTTTGATAAATTGCCCCGAAACTGCCGACAATAATTGAGGTGATGGCGACGATTAATAAAATTTTACTTAAAATAACCCACGAAATATTGAGTGATAAAAATATTAATGACATCACTACGGAGAATTTTACAACGGTGCCAAAAAACGCCAAAACGATGGTCGGCGCTCCTTGGTAAACATCGGGCGCCCACATATGAAAAGGTGCGGCCGAGATTTTGAAAAACATCGCCGTCGCCACCATCACCATGCCAAAAACTATACCGATTGGCATTTCTTCGGGTTTTAATTTACCAATAAATTCTTGAAGAACGCTGAAATTTGTGGTCGCCGAATAGCCGTAA
>JBIIFQ010000046.1:0-7326 GCA_044237235.1 Rickettsiales bacterium | reverse complement strand
AAATTTGAATTAATGTTGAAATTCTTTATCAAATAATCAAAAATTTTAGTAAAAAGATTGTTTTTGATGTCGATAAATTCGGCAAATTCACCGTTAATTTCAAGTGAAAATTTTGTGGATTTTTCAATCAATAATTCATCAAATAAATCAACTTTTGTGATTAGGGATTGTAATTCGTGGAAGCCGTCTGGTCTTTTGTTGGTGATGTGAAGAAATAAATTAATTTTGGCGGGGCATTTGATTTTGTAGTTCATTCAAATTACAAATTTATTTAACGTTTAATGCCACCGCAAAATTATTTTCACCTCTTTTTAAAAATAAGAAAACTTTTTTATTTTTTTGGTATGAATCTTTTACCAATTCACGAAAATAATCAACGGAATTAACGTTATTTTGATTTACCGACAACACGGTATCGCCAATCATTATGCCTTTATCATAGGCTTCGGATTTTGGAGTTACATCGTTTATTACTATGGCTGGATCGTTGTTTTTATTATTGGGAACTTCACTTAATGACAATCCAAGAATTTGTAAAGTTTTAAGAGATAATTTTTTTTCAATCAGCTTTGGTTCTAATTTTTTAGCTTCAATTTTGGCTTCGTCATCTTGAGCTTTTTCAATCATTAAATTAAGATTTTTGGCTTTACCGTGTCGCCAAACTAAAACTTTAACATTTTTTCCAATTGGAGTGCGAGAAACAATTTTGGGAAGCGATTTCATGTCGTCAATATCTTGTTCATCAAAGCGAATTATAACATCGGTTGGTAATATTCCTGCCTTGTCTGCTGGACCATTAACGACGACATCGCTAACAAAGGCTCCGCGAACTTTTTCTAAACGCAAAGAATCTGCAAGATCGGTTGTTAAATCTTGTACCGAAACCCCAATCCAGCCACGAGAAACTTCACCTTGATCGCGAAGTTGAGAAATAATTTGAATCGCGTTAGAAGAAGGTGTAGCGAATCCTATCCCAACACTACCGCCTGATGGCGAATAGATCACTGAACTAATGCCAATCACTTCGCCACTCGAATTAAATAATGGACCACCTGAATTGCCCTTATTAATGGCGGCGTCAGTTTGAATATATTCATCAGATTGACCATTTTTGATATCACGTCCACGTGCTGAAATTATGCCAATTGAAACCGAGCCACCGAGTCCATAGGGGTTGCCAATTACAATTGCCCAATCGCCAATTCTAGCTTGATTTGAATCGCCAAATTTAGCATATTTTAATTCTCTATTAACGTTGATTTTAAGTAAGGCTAAATCAGTTTTTTTGTCGATGCCGATCATTTTGGCTTTATATTTCGAGCCATCATAAAGATTAACATTAATGTCGTTTGAATCTTCAATTACGTGACCATTGGTAACGATATAGCCATCGCTTGAAATTATAAATCCCGAACCAATTGAGGTAATTTTTCTTCGCGATTCGAAATCACGACTTGTAATGGAGTCATTGTTTTTCTTTAGATCTTCAACAATTTGCAATCTATCTTCGTCGAGAGAATTACGATTATTGTATAAATCCTGAGAAGTAGAAATGTTGACAACGGTTGGGAGAAGTTCATCTACCGTGTCAGCAAAGCTTGGAATTAGTTGGTTTTTGTAGGGAACTTGATAGGCTTTATCCTTTTTAAAGTTATTAACTTTTTTAACCTGAGCAAGGGATGCGGAAGGGAAATTAATTGATAAAAATATTGTCAATATTGAAAAATAACTAAAAAATATTTTTTTCATGAATTATTAATTTTTTGAGTTGTTGAAATATTTAAAAAAGTCGCTATCGGGTGAAATTATCATTTTAGTTTTATCATTGCTAAATGCCGTTTTGTAAGCACTCATCGAACGATAAAAATCAGCAAATTCAGGGTCTCTGCCAAATGAATTTGCATAAATTTTGTTGGATTCACTTTCGCCATTACCACGCATAATGTCGGAATTTTTTTTGGCTTCAGCGATAATTATGGTTTTTTCTTTATTAGCTTCGGCACGGATTTTATCGGCTTCTTCCGCCCCTTTAGCGCGAATTTCACGAGCTTCTTTTTCACGTTCAGTTTGCATTCTGGCATAAATTGCATCGGAGTTTTCCTTAGGCAAATCGGCACGCATAATACGAACGTCGATAATTTTTATACCAAAAATATCAGAAGATGAGCCAACCGCATCTTTAATTTTTTTCATAATATTGCCACGATTTTCGGTGAGTAATTCATTGAGTGTAACTTCACCAATTACTTGACGCAAACTTGAATCGAGAATCCCCGAAAGCTTGCCAGACAAGCCGTAAGAGTTTCCGACCGTTGTATAAAATTTTAGTGGATCAATAATTTGGAATTTAGTGAAGGCGTTGATAATCAAGCGTTTTTGATCGGAAGCAATAACTTCTTGTTCAGGAAGAGCAAGATCAATAATTCTTTTTTCAAAGAAAATAGCATTTTGAATGAATGGCATTTTGAATTTGATTCCCGGGGTGTCGATAGCGCGGATTGGTTCGCCGAATTGTAAAATCAAAACTTGCTGACGTTGATCAACAGTAAAAAATGAACTTTGGAAAATTATTAATGCCAAAGTGGCGATTATTAGAATTTTTTTTGTAGATTTATTCATATTTTAATTGCTATTTGCTGGTTTAACAGTTTTGTTAAGTTCATTCAATGGAAAATAGGGCATTACACCTGATTTGCCGGCACTTTTGTCGATATAAATTTTATCGGCATCGCCGTAAATTTTTTCCATAGTTTCGAGATAAATTCGACGCTTGGTAACTTGTTTAGCTTTGGAATATTCATTATAAACCGCTAAGAAACGCGAGGCTTCACCCTGAGCATTGGCAACAACTTGTTTGGAATAAGCTTCCGCTTCTTCTTTCATTTGCGAAGCTGTCCCGCGAGCTCTTGGGATTATGTCATTAGCGAAGGCTTGAGATTCGTTAATTTCTTTTTCTTTGTCGGCTTTGGCAGTTTGAACATCGCGAAAAGATGCGATTACTTGTTCAGGCGGATCAACACGACGCAATTGCACCAACACAACTCTAATTCCAGATTTGTAAGAATCTAAAATATCTTGAAGTAAGATTTTAACATCTTGTTCGATTTGCATTTTACCATCGGATAAAGCTTGTGCTATTGGAGTGCGAGCAATGATTTCGCGCATGGCACTTTCTGCCGATTTGCGAATTGATTGATTAGGTTCGGCGATATTAAAAACATAATCTTTGATGTCGGCGATTTGCCACTGAATCTGGAATTGAATATCGACAATATTTTCATCACCCGTTAACATCAAACTTTCGGCGTTAAAATTGCGTTCATCGCTATCACGAGATTTTTTATTGGAAGAAAAACCAAATTCTTCAGTATTAACATTGGCAACACTTTTCTTAATAACTTGACCAAAAGGGAAGGGGATGTGATAATTCAAACCCGGACCCGAAATTTTATAAAATTTTCCGAAGTAAAGAGTGGCGGCATTTTCATCGGGTTCAACCTTATAAAAACCGAAAGTTAAATAAACTAAAACTACTCCTAAAAATATGAGTCCAATGCTTGATTTTGTTGGGTTTTCTTGTTTTTTAGTATCGTTAGTAATTTTTTTAATTTTCTCAACAAGAAGTTTAAGAAATTTAGTAAAAATATCTTCGTAATCAGGTTGTTTGTTGTTGTTTTGATTGTTACCAAAAGGATTCTTCGAAGATTTTTCTTTATTATCCTCTGAAGATTTTTTATTATTTGAATTTTCGCCATTATTGGAGCCACCACTTTGACCCCAAGGACCCCAAGGTCCACCAGACCCATTCGAGTTTTTTAAATTTGTAAAAAATAGCCTAAGCATCGAAAAAAATATTTGAAATTATTAATTATTTTGTTCATATTAGTTATATTCAATATCAATTTCAATTAAAATTTTTAGATGTCAAACCAAGATAACAAAACCTTAAAAGATTTCATGGAAAAAATTCCAAATGTGGTGGGAGTCGAGAAAATTATTTTGGTCGCCTCGGCAAAAGGTGGAGTAGGCAAGTCAACTGTGGCTTGCAATTTGGCGATATCGATGGCGCAAAGTGGCAAAAATGTGGCATTGGTTGACGCTGATATTTATGGTCCTTCCGTCTCTCATTTACTTGATTTAAAAGACAAGCCCGAGCTTAAAAATAATTTATTACAACCAATTTTAAAATATGGTTTAAAAATAATTTCGATTGCTAATTTAGTTGATGCTAATCAAGCTGGAATTTGGCGTGGACCAATGGTTACCAAGATTTTATATCAATTGATTCGAGCGGTTAATTGGCAAGCCGATAATAAAAAAGTCGAGGTGATGATTATCGATATGCCTCCGGGGACGGGCGATGTTTATTTAAGTATGGCGGAAAAATTTCCGATTGCCGGAGTGGTTTTGGTTTCAACTCCGCAAAGCATCGCGGTGATTGATGTTGTTAAATCTATCGATTGTTTTAAAAAATTAAATGTGCCGATTTTGGGCTTGATTCAAAATATGTCTTATTTGAAAATTAATAATGAAAAAAATTATATTTTTGGCGAAGATGGAGCCAAAAAAATTGCTGAAGAAATGAAGATAAAATTTTTAGGTGAAATTGCCATAGAACCTGAAATATCAAAGGCTTGTGAAGAAAAAATTCCTTTTATTACTAGTTTTTTTAAAAATAAAATAAATAATGAAATTACCTCAACTTTTTCTAAAATTTCACAAGAAATATTAAAAATAATCTAAAATAAAATATTTTATTTTAAAAAAAATAATTACAAAAATATGCAACAAGAAATCGCGAATTATAATCACAAATTGACCGAAAAAAAATGGCAAGAAATTTGGAAAAATAAGAATATTTTTAAATTTAATCCAGCACTAGAAGCGGAGAAATATTATGTTCTCGAGATGTTTCCCTATCCATCTGGAAAAATTCACATGGGACATTTACGTAATTACACAATTGGCGATGTCGTTGCCCGTTATAAAAAAATTCGAGGTTTTAATGTTCTTCATCCGATGGGTTTTGATGCCTTTGGATTGCCCGCTGAAAACGCTGCTTTGCAACATAAAGTTCATCCCGAAAAATGGACGTTGTCGAATATCGAAAATATGCGTCAAGAATTGAAATCGATTGGTTTGTCGCTTGATTGGGAGCGTGAAATTATAACTTGTTTGCCCGAATATTATAAGCATGAACAAAAGATTTTTTGCGATTTTCTCGATGCCGGTTTGGCTTATCAAAAAGAATCTTTCGTTAATTGGGATCCGATTGATAAAACTGTGTTGGCGAATGAACAAGTGATTGATGGACGAGGCTGGCGCAGTGGAGCTTTAGTTGAAAAGAAAAAACTTAAGCAATGGTTTTTAAAAGTTTCGGAATTTTCCGAAGAATTATTGCAAGAATTGAAGAATCTGACCGGTTGGGATGAAAGAGTTTTATCAATGCAAGAAAAATGGATTGGCAAAAGTTCGGGATTGTTAATCGATTTCGAAATTTGTGAAAAAAAATCGTCAAATCAATTTATTAAAGTTTATACGACTCGAGCCGACACCTTGTTTGGAGCGTCTTTCTTGGCGATTTCACCGCATCATCCAATCGCATTTGAATTGTCGCAAAATAATGTGGAAATTAAAAATTTTATTGAAGAATGTAGTAAAAATGCCGTTGATGAACAAACCCTCGAGAAACAAGAAAAGAAAGGCGTTAAAACTGGTTTGCAAGTTTTTCATCCTTTGGATAAAAATATAAAATTAGAAGTTTTTGTCGCAAATTTTGTTTTGATGGAATATGGCGAGGGAGCAATATTTGCCTGCCCCGCTCACGATGTTCGTGATTTTGAATTTGCCCAAAAATATAATTTGAAAATCACGCAAGTTGTCGCTCCTAAAAATCAAGAAAAAGTCGAGTTACCTTATTTGGAAAGTGGAATTATGATTAATTCGGCAATGCTTGATGGGCTTGACTCTGCTTCGGCTAAAGAAAAAGTTTTTGAAATTTTATCGAGCCAACAAAGAGCGGAGAAAAAAATTAATTATCGTTTGCGCGATTGGGGCGTTTCGCGTCAACGTTATTGGGGTTGTCCACTGCCAATTTTATATTTAGAAGATGGTCGCGTGGTTAAAGTGCCTCCTCATCAATTGCCGGTTGAATTGCCGAAAGATGTTGAATTTACTGGAGCGGGCAATCCACTCGAAAATCATCCAACTTGGAAATATACTACTTATCAAGACGCTGATGGCAAGGTTCTAAAGGCAATTCGCGAAACCGACACTTTCGATACTTTTTTTGAAAGTTCGTGGTATTTTTTGCGTTATATTTCGCAACCGCAAGATCGCGCTTTTGATAAAGATTTGGTTGATAAAATTATGCCCGTCGATCAATATATTGGAGGAGTTGAGCACGCAGTTTTACATTTACTTTATTAAAGATTTTTTGTTAAAGAGTTGAAAAAATGCGGATATTTATCTTTTAACGAACCTTTTAAAAACCTTCTTACACAAGGGATGGTTTGCCATCACACTTTTAAAGATTTAGAGGGGCAGTGGGTTTATCCAAGCGAAGTTATTGAAATCGAAAAAGATAAATTTATTCACGAAAAAACCCGCGAAGAAGTGCTTCGCGGTCGCAGTGAAAAAATGAGTAAATCGAAGAAAAATGTCGTCGAACCGATTCATATTGTTGAAAGTTATGGCGCCGACACTGCGCGTTTATTTATGCTTTCCGATACGCCGGCTTCACGTGATTTGGACTGGTCTGAAAGCGGAATTGACGGGGCTTGGCGTTATGTTAATCGTTTATGGAAATTGGTGGCGAATTTTTCTACGCAATCAAAAAATTTCGATAAAAATAATTTTAAAGATTTTGGCGAAGCAGATGTGGCGGGCAAAGAAAAATATCAAAGCGATATTATTAAAATCACCCATCGCACCATTTTTTATGTTCAAGACGAACTTGATAAAATGGGCTTTAATCGAGCAATCGCAAAGATTCGTGAATTTTCTAATGCCTTAGAAAAATTTGAAATTAAACATGAAATCGATCATCAAATTATGCATTTTGCTTTACGCAATTTGGCGATTTTAATTTCGCCTTTCATGCCTCATTTAGCCGAAGAATTATGGTTAAATTTGGGTTGCGAAGGTTTAGTTTCAACCGCAAATTTCCCAAAATTTTCTTCAAAATTATTGCAAGATGACGTGGTTTCGGTGGCAATTCAAGTGGCGGGAAAGCTTCGAGCTGTAATCGAAATGTCGAAAGGCTTAACTCAAGAGCAAATGCAAAAATTAGCTTTGGAAAATGATAATGTTAAAAAATTTGTTGAA